>NZ_JBRILQ010000023.1:0-71333 GCF_052977045.1 Shewanella sp. 125m-7 | reverse complement strand
GGAGCGACATATCGGGTTCGAACCGATGACCTATACCTTGGCAAGGTATCGCTCTACCAACTGAGCTAATGTCGCATAAATCTTAATTTTGCATCTTAGCTTGTAACCACTCACTAAAGGTATCGTTCTTTCCTCTAGCAACTGAGCTAATGTCGCATTTCAACTTTTATCAGTAATCACTAAGTTTGGTGCTTAGCGAAAAGTTGAGGCCGCATTATATGAAAATATCCCTACGGTGCAACCCCTTCTTGCAAATAAACTGACTGATTGGTCAAATTCTAAATACTTTCGCTCGATAAAACTGCAATTCGGCGATAGATTCTTCGATATCTTGTAATGCTTGGTGAGTATTCTTTTTACTGAAACCTTCCATCGCGGTTGGTTCCCAGCGACGAACTAGCTCTTTAATTGTACTCACATCGATATTTCGGTAGTGAAAGTAATCTTCAAGTGCTGGCATGTAACGATTTAGGAAGCGACGATCTTGACCAATACTGTTACCACACATAGGTGAAACACCCGCTGGAACATATTGAGATAAGAAAGCGATAGTTTGCTCTATTGCTTGCTCTTCATTAATTGTACTCGCTTTAACGCGGTCAACTAAACCAGACTCACCATGATGTTTTTGATTCCAATCGTCCATTAATGCTAATTGTTCATCCGATTGGTGAATCGCAATAACCGGGCCTTGCGCGATAATATTTAGCTCTTTATCTGTCACGATTGTGGCCATTTCTATAATCTTATCAACGGCAGGCTCTAACCCTGTCATTTCCAAATCGACCCAAATCAGATTGTTTTCATCTATAGCCATAAAGCGACCCGTTATTCCTGTTAGCCTAAATTCAGGCTTTTTTGTTTAAGACCGTGTATCATACTGCTTTTTTAAGCAACACAAAATCACCTTTATCATTGAAGACTAATACGTGAGTAAAAAGAAACCGCTAAGCCATGGTCAATTACGCAGAATGCGGACCAACCAAAAAAAGAAATTACAGAGCCACGATGCAGGCGAAACGACTGACTTACAAGACAGTACGTTAGGCCCTGAGCAGCAAGGCACCATTATTTCCCGTTTCGGTCAGCATGCTGACGTTGAAACCGACGGAGGCCATCTTGCTCGCTGTAATATTAGACGCAACATTAAGAGTCTAGTCACTGGTGACAAAGTTATCGTCCGCCTAGCGCTGACCAGTGAATCGGGTGCGAGCCGAATCGAAGGCATTGTTGAAGCCGTTCACCCAAGGCACTCGCTACTTTCTCGCCCAGATCTTTATGATGGCGTAAAAATTATTGCCTCTAATATTGACCAGATTTTGATTGTGACGTCGGTCAAGCCGGCGTTTACGACCCAAATCATTGACCGTTATTTGGTTGCAGCTGAAGACACGGGCATCCAGCCTGTCATCATCTTAAATAAAGTTGACTTAATTACGCCTGAAGAAGCACCAGCAATCGATGCAGCGCTTGAGCGCTACAAAGCTATTGGTTACCAAGTTTACTGCGTCAGCAGCATAACCGGTGAAGGCGTTGAGCAGCTACACGCGTTAATGGATGGTAAAGTCAGTGTCTTTGTGGGGCAATCGGGTGTCGGTAAATCTTCAATGATTAATGCCATGATGCCTGACGCCGAACTCATTATCGGTGACATTTCACAAAACTCTGGTTTAGGCCAGCACACCACCACAACGGCAAAACTTCTTCATATTGCCACTGGCGGCGATTTGATTGACTCTCCAGGTGTGCGTGAGTTTGCTTTGTGGCACTTACCTGCTGAACGAGTTGGCTGGTGTTTTATTGAATTCAGAGATTATTTAGGCACTTGTAAGTTTAGAGACTGTAAACATCTAAACGATCCTGGTTGCTCGATCACTGAAGCATTTAATGCCGGAGATATCACCGAAGACAGATATAATAATTACCATCGTATTATCGCCAGCTTAGACGAGCAAAGACATGCCCGTCACTTTAGAGCGGGCCCAGACGAATAATCACAACCCAGTAACAGTCAAACTAACAATAGATGAAGCGATACCATAACAAACTTGAATAGAGCTGCACTTAACGCAGCTCACTTGAGCAAATGGACCATTCTGCTTTATAAAAATAGATAGCACCTCAAAGTAGGTGGAAGATTAAAGGATATTGAAATTGGATAACGTTAAAATTGCCCTGCAGTACATTATGCCAAAGCATTTACTTTCACGCCTTGTAGGCAAACTTGCCGCGGCTGAAATGGGCTCTGTCACCACTGCTGCTATTAACTGGTTTATCAAGCAGTATAAGATTGATATGAGTGAAGCCGCACAGCCTGAAGCCACTGCTTATGCGAGTTTTAATGACTTCTTTACCCGTGCACTAAAGCCTGGCATTCGTCCACTATGTACAGATAATGACTATATTGTTCATCCTGTAGATGGCGCGGTAAGCCAGTTAGGTCCTATTAAAGAAGGTCGTATATTTCAAGCTAAAGGCCATGATTATTCTTCACTTGCTTTGCTAGGCGATCAAGCTGATGATGCTAAGCGTTTTGAAGGCGGCGACTTTGCCACCATTTACCTTGCACCAAAGGACTATCATCGTATTCATATGCCTATTAAGGGCACGCTGTCTAAGATGACTTATGTTCCAGGGGAGCTCTTCTCTGTTAACCCGTTAACGGCAGAAAACGTACCGGGTCTATTTGCTCGCAACGAACGTGTTGTGGCAATTTTCGAGACAGAAATTGGCCCGATGGCCATGGTATTAGTTGGCGCGACAATTGTGGCAAGTATCGAAACCGTTTGGGCGGGTACAGTCACACCACCAACTGGCAAAAAAGTATTCACTTGGGATTACCCAACTGAAGGCCCTAATGCACTAACGCTTGAAAAAGGTGCCGAAATGGGTCGCTTTAAGCTAGGTAGCACGGTAGTGATGTTATTCGCCAAAGATGCACTCGATGAATTTGCTGATGGAGTAGAGCCAAAGAGCGTGACGCGCATGGGTCAAGCCTTTGCAAAAATTGAAGATTAGCCTTTAAGGGATGCATGGACAATAAAAAGACAGGGCTGTTAGAACTTCATTTCGCGGTACTCCTTTTCGGTGGTACCGCTTTATTTTCAAAGTTAATCCCTCTAAGCGCACTCGATATTACCTTTCTACGTTGCGTGGTAGCCGCGACCGTACTCGCGCTAATCGTAAAACTCAGCAAACAGCGTCTGTCACTCAACGCTGGCAAAGACTACTTTATCGCCATAGGTCTGGGGATCCTTGTCAGTTTACACTGGGTCACCTACTTTGCCTCCATGCAGCTTTCATCGGTTGCCATAGGTATGATTGCCTTTTTTACCTACCCGGTAATGACCGTACTCGTTGAACCTATTGTCACCAAAACAAAGCTTAAATTAGCCGATGTGATTAGTGCTGTGGTGGTGTTAATTGGTGTCACCTTGTTGATCCCTGAAGCGAGTCTAGGTAATGACGTTACCTTAGGAATTGCTATCGGTATCTTATCTGCCGCGCTATTTACCGCTCGAAACCTACTACACAAGCGTTACTTCACGGCCTACAGCGGCCAGCAGGCCATGTTCTATCAAACATCCGTTGCCGTATTTTTTCTCGCGCCTTGGTTCAGCGTCGAACTCGATACCATTGAACAAAATGTCTGGTGGTTAATCATCTTACTTGGCGTCGTTTTCACCGCCGCACCGCACGCATTGTTTACCGCTGCATTAAGGCTACTCAGCGCAAAAACGGTCGGCTTAGTCTCTTGTTTGCAACCATTTTATGGTGCCATGCTGGCGTTATTGCTACTTGGTGAAGATTTAGCCCTGAAAACCATTATCGGTGGTATGTTAGTCGTTATGACGGCCTTATTTGAAACCCAACAAAGTCATAGAGCAAGTCGAGTAAAAAAGACTGCCTGAAGCGATTTCTTTATCAAGACAACTTGGCTACTATGGGTCGGTCCTTTTAGCTTGGTTCATACTCTAATCATGCATCGCTTTTTATTGCTCCTCCTATGCTTATTCGCCTTATCTGCTAACGCTAATTCACCGCTTCAAATCGAAAAGCGTCTAGGGTTAGCTCCAAACCATAGCGAATCAACGCCGCAAGAGCAGTTAGTCATACTGCAACATAAAACCCGAGATTTAGCCCTTACGGAACAAAACGCCAAAGAGTTGGTCACTAATTTTGCTGAACATAAGCAAAATTTATTAGGGCAGATCAAAGATGCGAAGCAAACGTTAAGCACATCTAACCAGCAAGATATTAATCAGCAAGCCTCACTTGCCTATCTACGATTATCTGAATTAAAAGACGTAGAGATAAGTCTGGGGCAAAAAATTAATGCTCTTATAAAATCTCATAACGAACTACCCGATGACTTAGTAGCAGCTCGTTCTGCACTACAAAAACACAAAAAAATCCGTACTGTCGATAAGCCAAGCATTAATAAGCAACAGATAACAGCCCAAGGCGAACTTTACTTACAACATGTAAAAACCCTAGAGGCGTTATTGGCGAGCAGCCAAAAAGAGATCGATCTAAATCAACTGCAATTAACACTTGTACGTGAACAATTGGCACAGCAAGAGCTGTTAATCGAACAGTTAAACCAGCAGATAATTTTACAAAGACAGGCTCGTACAGAAGCGACTATCGCAGGCAGTTTATTGCCAAACGATAAAGAACATGATCCCATTGCTCAAGAACTCAGTGACAGCAACTTAATTTATGGTGAAAAATTAAAACAGCTAAACCACAAAATAAGCCTAGCACTCAGTCAACAAGAGCAAGCTGAAGCTCAATATCAAGCACAAGCCAAACAGTTAACCACCATCGAGCAACAAATCGGCTGGATAAAGCTTAACTCTGCTTTTGGTGAACGCTTTTTGCAAATGCTACAAGCGCTACCTAAACCGCCCAATCAAGATCCGGTTCAAAGCGAAATCGCCAATACCCGGCTTGCTCGCTATCAGATAGAACAGGCGCAGACACTAAATAGTCAACAAGTCATTGATATAGGTGCCGACAACTCACTGCAAGCCAAACTACTCTCTTCTCAAGGCCTGTTGCTACAACAACTACTGCAGAGTTATGACCAATACTTAAGTGAGCTTGCCGATCTACGAGTCAGCTATGAGCAACTTAACCAGCAGTATCTCACCCTAAAAAGTATCCTAAACGAACACCTATTCTGGGTACCAAATGCCAACAGCATGGGTAGTTTATGGATCACCGACTTACACCAAAGTATTCAATGGATGCTACAACAAGCCCCTTGGAACCAGATGCAAAGCTCCTTTGATGAGCAAAGCACGCTTTGGTCATGGTGGTTGATTCTCGTTGTCGTCAGTCTTGTCGCCCAAGATCTCTTGACCCCAAAATTCAAATCAGCCATGCGCCGTGAGCTGCCTTTTGTGGGCAATGTAACCCAAGATAAGTTTATTTATACTTTCCACGTACTGATTAACTCATTCGGCTACAGCTTACTTAAGCCTTTACCTATTGTCTTAGCCGGTGGGATCTTCTATCTATCGAGTCATAATTTCGTCTCAGCCGTTGGCATGGGGATATTGGCATCGGGGATCTTGTATCAACTTTATCGCTTCATCTATTTGCTCGCGTTGGATAGAGGCTTATTGATCAATCACTTTAAAGCGCCACAAAGCATTGTACGTTCAGGGCAAGAACGCTTTAGACAGTTCACTATGATGGCCACTCCGTTCTTTGCCGTCATGGCCTTTACTGAGATTATCGATACATCGTTGGTCCGCAATAGCCTTGGCCGCGGTGCATTTATTATCTTCTGCTTAATGCTGTTCTGGTTTTACAAAGATATGCTCGGCCTATCCAATAAACAAACCACTGCGGAGCATAGTAAAAACAAAAAGTTGCTCCAAAAACTGCTTTGGGCCATGTTAATCATCATGCCGATAGCCTGTGCAGTATTGGCTTTTCAAGGTTATTACTACACCGCATTTCAGATGTTCTTGCAGCTGCAACTGTCCTTCGTATTTGGCTTAGGCTTCTTACTACTTTATCACTTGATTAAGCGCTGGATGCTCATCGAGCGCCGCCGCATTGCTTTTGATCGCGCTAAAGCTAAGCGTGCAGAGCTCCTCGCTCAGCGAGAAAAAGGGGAAGTCAGTGTCGGCGAACAATCCGATAGCTACGAAGAACCCGTTGTCGACCTAGAGACCATTTCTAGTCAATCATTAGGCTTAGTGCGATCCTTGCTGTTACTGGCGTTTCTAGCCAGCATTGTAGGGCTCTGGACTCAAACTCATACCGCATTATTCTCGTTACTCGACGGAGTGACTTTATGGTCGAGCAACACCACTATTAATGGTATTGAACAACAGATCCCTATTACCCTAAAGTCATTACTGCTTTCGCTGATTATTGTCGGATTTTCGATGATGATCGCCACCAACCTGCCCGGCCTCATTGAGCTAACCATCTTACAAAGACTGGACTTAAGCCAAGGTACAGGCTTTGCGTTAACCACGGTGAGTCGCTATTTAGTAATCTTATTTGGTGTGTTGAGCAGTTTTTCTACCTTGGGTATGGAGTGGTCTAAACTTCAATGGCTAGTGGCAGCGCTATCTGTTGGCTTAGGTTTTGGCTTGCAAGAGATCTTCGCCAACTTTATCTCAGGCTTGATTATTCTGTTTGAAAAGCCAGTACGCATTGGCGACACAGTTACCATTCGTGACTTAACGGGTACCGTCAGTAAGATTCAAATTCGTGCCACCACCATTGTCGACTGGGATCGCAAAGAGATCATCGTCCCCAATAAGGCATTTATTACCGAGCAGTTGATTAACTGGTCACTGTCAGATCCTATTACTCGCGTTATCGTCTATGTCTCTGTTGCAAGAGACTCCGACCCTGCGCGTGTAGAAGCAGCGCTTTACCAAGCAGTACAAGAGTGTGATGATGCATTACTATCACCTGAACCAGAAGTTTGGTTTGCAGGTTTTGGTCAGCATACTCAAGATTTTGAAGTACGAGCGTATGCTAAGGATATGGGCGCGCGCTGGCCACTTAGGCATAAACTGCACAAGCAAATCAGCAAGAAGCTGCGTGAAAATGGCTTAGTACTGGCTTATCCACAGCTCGAAGTTCACCTTTCAGCTAGCCAAGCCAAAGATGTGCAAAACTTAATAAGAACCTAACTGAGTAGCGATAGAGAAACGATTATGATGATATTCGCTCACCGCGGTGCCAGCGGTTATGTAGCAGAAAATAGCTTAGCGGCTTTTGCCAAAGCCGTTGAGCTCGGCGCAATGGCAGTGGAGCTTGATATTCATTTAGTTGAAGACGAGCTATACGTATTTCATGATAGGCGCTTAGAGCCTAAGAGTTCTGGCAATGGCCTTATTGAGCAATATACGAAAGAGGCATTAAGCCACATCACTATTGATGGCCAGCCTATCCCAACTTTGGTGCAAGTATTAAACTTACTCAAGCCTTATGGGACGCTAGTCAATATCGAACTTAAGGGACTCGGATGCTTACAGGCCTTTATTGAACTTTACCCAAGGCTTATCAGTGACCTTAAATATGATGCTAACAAGCTACTAATCTCATCGTTTAATCATCCTTTTCTGGCTGCTTTAAAGCAGCAATACCCTGAAGCACGTGTTGCACCGCTCATTGAAGGGGTGCCTTTAGAGCTTGCTAATGTGGTGAGCCAACTCGATGCTTACTCAATTCACTTAGGCTTAAGTTTTACCACCCAAGCTATGGTCGATGATGCCCATAATCGCGGAGCTAATGTGTATGTTTATACGGTAGATCATATTGATGATATCGATATGCTAAAGCAGATGGGAGTCGATGGCGTATTTACCAATTATCCGGATCGCGCACTGAATCATCTAAAGGTCTCTCAGGCGTAAACAAAGTCGTCCGAGTTGCACAAACTAAAAAATATAATCTACACTAAAATTAATAAGTTAGACTTGTTTATTCCGTTGCGCCCAGCTACCTATAGCGAAGAAAGTGGTTACAACCAAAACAAATAACCAATGCGCAGGGGTTTTTGCCATATATTGCGCTAACAATGGGCTCATATGAATAATAATCAGCCCATAGCCAAACGCATTAACGATGACGAAAATACAGGTTCGAAGTAGAAAAGAGCGACCAGTAAAATAACGACGCAGAAAACGGTTTATATCGGCGCCAAAAACAACCAAGCAACAGGCAATAATTGCCGTTGAAATTTCGGCTATCCAAGGGTAAATGAACAGCCCTAAATAGTTAAGAACATCAATAATTTTAGACATTAACCAAGCAGAGATAAAACCTAGGTTAATGTAGAATATAGGGAGTTAGTATGGGACACAAGTTACTATTACTCACCAGAGAAAACGACCGTTATCGTCAGTTATTGCATTCATGTCACCTACCTGACACTGTTATCTTAGATGATGATCCTCAAGCCATTTTCAATGCTGATATTTGGCTCGCAGAACCGAAACTTGCCGCCCCCTTATTGCCTCACGCAGCTAACCTTAAATGGATGCAGTCAACCTTCGCGGGAGTTGATGCCCTCGTTAAACCAAGGCAACGTAAAGACTATGAACTCACTAATGTAAGAGGCATTTTCGGCCCATTAATGAGTGAATACCTTTTTGGCTATTTATTGGCATACCAAAGAGAGCATCAAAAATACAAAACACAGCAAGATCAAAAAATTTGGCTTCCAGGTAGCTTTAAAACCCTACAAGGGCAAACCTTACTGCTATTAGGAACAGGTTCAATTGCCAAGCATATTGCCCAAACTGCCAAACACTTTGGTATGCATGTCATTGGTATTAATCGCGGTGCCAAACCCACCAAAGGTTTTGATCGGGTTGATACCCTAGCGAATCTTGCCCGTTATTTACCCCAAGCCGATGCGGTTGCCAGCATACTCCCCAGCACACAGGAAACAAAAGGCGCACTTAATAAGCACACCCTGTCGCTTCTTAAAGAAGAGGTTGTACTGTTCAACTTAGGCCGCGGTGATGTGCTGGATTTAGATGCCCTTTATTTCCAACTGATTAAAAAACCTGAACAACAAGCGATTCTTGACGTATTCAATCAAGAACCCCTGCCAGAAGAGCACCCGATTTGGTCACTGGATAACGTGATTATTACGCCACATATTGCCGCTCCGAGTTTCCCCGAGCAAGTGGTGGAAATTTTTGCAGAGAATTTTCACAAGTGGATAAAAGGCGAGACGCTATCCCATAGAGTGCATTTTGAGCGTGGTTACTAATCGCAATCGAACTAAAGATGTGATGGGTAAAACAATCGGTATAATGCAAAATAGCGAATAAAATTTGAGCAGAACGGCAATCATCACAACACTGTGAGCTATGCACGCTTTTTAATAACTGGCTTAGACAAAATAGCCAATAACTATAGCTAAGCATTATTAGCACTGAGAATCATTTTCATTTACACTTCATGCTCTATTCGATTTAGAGATGATTTTCCATGTACGTTTGTCTTTGCCATGCTATTACTGATACACAAATCAAAGAAGCTGTTAGCCAAGGCGATGCGTCATTAGCCGACGTTAAAAGACGTCTTGGCGTGGCAGATCAATGTGGAAAGTGTGCCAAGATGGCGACTCAGATTATCCAACGACAGGTGGATATCGAACCCCACTTTTATGAAGTCGCTTAAAGCACGGCATTAAAAACCGCGTTGGCCTTCAATAAAAAATGCAGCCATCAGGCTGCATTTTTTTGTCTAACATTTAACAACTATGTTTAAACGACAGGTTCACCGTCACCAAGCTCTACGCTATCCACTCGCTGCAAACCACGTGGTAATTTGGCACCGCGGCGGCCACGCTCACCACGATAGTGCTCTAAATCACTCGGTTTTAGGGTTAGCTTGCGCTTACCTGCCCACAGGGTTACCGCGGTATCTTCAGGGATCACTGTCAAATGTAATAGCAACTCTTCACGGTTCTTAGCACGTTCACCTGGAATGCTGATGATCTTATTACCTTTACCTTTAGAAAGCTGCGGCAACGCATCTAGCGAGAACAGCAACATGCGACCTTCATTGGTAATGGCTAATATCGACTGCGACTTTGACTTATCGACTTTTTGCGGCAGCAACACCTTGGCATTCGCTGGTAAACTCAGCAATGCCTTACCCGCTTTATTACGTGATACCATATCTTTATTCGAGCAAATAAAGCCATAACCCGCGTCAGAAGCCAATAGATAACACTGCTCCTCATCAGACAACAGCAAATGCTCCATGGTCGCACCCGGCGCTAAATTGAATCGAGTGGTAATAGGTTCGCCCTGAGAGCGAGCTGACGGTAGCGTATGGGTTTCTGTGGCAAATGCCCTGCCTGAGGTGTCTATAAACACGCTCGGCTGATTACTGCGGCCTTGAGCCGCGCGTAAGAAGCTATCGCCCGCTTTGTAAGATAAACTTTCACCCGCAACATCGTGACCTTTCGCGCAGCGGACCCAACCTTTCTCTGATAAAACAACCGTCACGGATTCAACTGCGACTAGCTCTTGCTCAGTTAATGCTCTTGACTCTGATCGTTCAACTAACGGCGAACGACGCGCATCACCGTAGTCTTCGCCATCACTGATTAACTCTTTCTTGATTAACGTCTTCATGCGACGCTCAGAGCTTAATAATAACTGTAATTTATCACGCTCTGCTGCTAGTTCACTCTGTTCAGCCGTGATCTTGAACTCTTCAAGCTTAGCTAAATGGCGCAACTTCAAATCAAGAATTGCATCTGCTTGTTTGTCTGAAAGGTTAAAACGTGAAATCAACTCCACTTTTGGATCATCGTTATAGCGGATGATCTCAATGACTTCATCAATGTTTAAAAATGCCACCATTAAGGCATCTAGAATATGTAAGCGCGATAGCACTTTATCTAATCGATATTCTAAACGGCGCTTTACCGTGGTCATTCTGAACTCAAGCCATTCAGTTAATATCTGCAGTAGCCCCTTTACTTGTGGACGGCCATTTAGCCCCAGAACGTTAAGGTTAACTCGATAACTCTTTTGTAAGTCTGTAGTGGCAAATAAATGTGCCATAAGTTGGTCACAGTCAACGCGATTCGAGCGCGGTACAATCACCATTCTCACAGGACTTTCGTGATCAGATTCATCACGTAAATCCGTTACCATAGGCAACTTCTTAGCCTGCATTTGGTTCGCAATCTGTTCTAAAACCTTACCGCTACTGGCTTGATGCGGTAGTGCAGTGATCACAATCTCGCCATTTTCTACGGTATAAACCGCACGCGCTTTGATCGAGCCACGGCCGGTTTGATAAATGGCTCTTATATCTGCCGCAGGAGTAATAATCTCAGCTTCTGTCGGATAATCAGGCCCAGGTACAAACTCCATTAAGCGAGCAAGGTCAGCCTTAGGGTTATCCAGTAGCTCAACACATGCGCCTACGAGTTCTTTAACGTTATGCGGTGGCACGTCAGTTGCCATACCAACTGCAATACCAGTAATACCATTGAGCAAAATATGCGGTAGACGAGCAGGCAAAACCAACGGCTCTTTCATGGTGCCGTCGAAGTTAACGCCCCAATCAACCGTACCTTGACCAAGCTCGCGGAGTAAAACCTCAGAAAACTTAGAGAGTCTTGCTTCGGTATAACGCATCGCCGCAAATGACTTAGGATCATCGGGTGCGCCCCAATTACCTTGACCATCAACTAACGGATAACGATATGAGAATGGCTGCGCCATTAACACCATCGCTTCATAACAAGCGCTATCACCATGCGGGTGATACTTACCTAACACGTCACCAACGGTACGTGCCGATTTTTTATGCTTAGATTGAGCAGATAAACCAAGCTCACTCATGGCGTAGACAATACGTCTCTGAACCGGTTTGAGTCCATCGCCGATATGCGGCAATGCACGGTCCATGATGACATACATGGAATAGTTCAGATATGCCTCTTCCGTGAAGCGGCGCAGAGGCATTTGCTCTACGCCATCAAGGCTTAAATCTATCGCATCACTCATTAATCATTATCCTGTGACTGATTTTTTACTGAGTCTTTATAGAACAACCTATATATGTTGCCCTTGAGATCATCAGAAATATACATGGCACCATCGGGTGCTGTGACCAATGAATATGGTCTAGCGACGGGAAATTCTCCGTCGAGAAAACTGACAACAGTATTTCTTTTAATTACTTCGCCAGCTTCAATCTTTAACATGACAACTTGATAGCCGACTTTACTTGAACGGTTCCACGAACCATTTTCGGCAACAAACATCTGATTATGAAAACGCTCTGGAAATTGCGTACCGCGATAAAAGTGCAATCCTTTAGCCCCAACATGCGCTGGCAACTCATAAGTTGGCGCCACCACTTTTAGGTTTTGAGGTTTATCGTAAGCAGGCTCAATAATATCGGTGGCGTGAATATAGGGAAATCCAAAATGACTCCCTATACGCTCGACTTTATTTATCTCGTCCGGCGGTAAGTTATCCCCCATCCAATCACGCCCCATATCGGCAAACCACAGCTGATTATCAGCTAGTGACCAATCAAAGGCTAACACCTTTCTAACACCAGTAACGACTTGCTCACTCGCACCTGTTTTAACATTTATCGCGATAATGCTGCTGTAAGGCGCTTCAGATTCACACACATTACAGGGTGCTCCAATAGCGACATATAAGCGTCCATCAGGGCCAAAATGCATGGCTCTGCGGCTTTTCTTAGTGTTACCCGGTAGGCGGTCGTAAACTTCTTTCGGACGCCCTGGTCTTTTTAGTCGAGACTCGATTTGGTTAAAACGCAATATACGTTCATCTTCTGCGACATATAATGCACCATCATGAAATGCAATTGCCTCAGGGTTATCTAAACCTTTGGCAATCAAATAACGCTTATCAACCCGGCCATCACCGTCGGCATCGACCAAAGCGGTTATCTTTCCGTCTCGGTATGAGCCGACAAACAAAGTGCCTTTATCCCCAACGGCTAACTGCTTAGCATCACCAAGGTTGGAGGCGTATAAGGTTAAGCCAAAACCTTTCGATACGGTGATCATCACAGGTTCTGCTGCTAATGCACTGCAACTAAGCATAAAGTGAGCGCAAAGCAGCGACACCCCAGTAGCTATTTGATTTCGATAGTTTTCAAACGTCATTATTATTCTTTTGTCTGATTATAATCACAAACTGTCGCTTAGAGTTGGGCAATATCACCCTTAGCTTCTAACCAAGTCTTTCTGTCTCCAGAACGTTTCTTGGCTAATAACATATCCATCAGTGCCAATGTTTCATCGGCATCATCTATGGTTAATTGCACTAATCGACGCGTATTTGGATCCATCGTCGTTTCACGTAGTTGCAGCGGATTCATCTCACCCAATCCCTTGAATCGTGTTACTTGGACTTTTCCTTTCCGTTTTTCTGCGGCGATTCTATCTAGAATGCCATTTTTCTCAGCCTCATCGAGGGCATAGAATACTTCTTTACCGATATCGATACGGAACAGTGGCGGCATCGCCACGTAGATATGCCCCTGCTCCACTAGGACTCGGTAATGCTTCATAAATAGCGCACACAACAAGGTGGCAATGTGCAAACCATCCGAGTCCGCATCGGCAAGAATACAAATTTTTCCGTAGCGTAACTCTGAGATATCGTTACTATCAGGATCGCAACCTATCGCAATCGAAATATTGTGAACTTCTTGCGAAGCTAAGACCTGAGAAGAATCAACCTCCCAGGTATTCAAAATCTTACCACGCAGCGGCATAATCGCTTGAAACTCACGATCTCGTGCTTGTTTTGCACTCCCTCCCGCAGAGTCGCCCTCCACTAAGAACAGTTCGCCACGCATTGGGTCTTGACCACTACAGTCGGTCAGTTTACCCGGTAAGGCAGGACCTGAAGTAATACGTTTACGCGCGACTTTCTTGGCCGCTTTTAAACGCTTCTGTGCATTGTTAATACACATATCGGCCAAGGCCTCAGCCTGTTCAGTATTGGTGTTTAACCAAAGACTAAACGCATCACGCACAATACCCGATACAAACGCCGCACATTGTCTGCTCGAAAGCTTCTCTTTAGTTTGGCCGGCAAACTGTGGATCTTGCATCTTAATCGATAAAATAAAGGTGCTGCGATCCCAGATATCTTCAGGAGTTAGCTTAATGCCACGCGGCATCAAGTTGCGGAACTCACAAAACTCACGCATAGACTCTAGCAAGCCTTGCCTAAAACCGTTTACGTGAGTACCACCTAGTGGCGTAGGAATAAGGTTTACATAACTTTCATTGAGATAGTCACCACCTTCTGGTAACCATGTAATGGCCCAATCTGCGGCTTCTAAATTACCCGCAAAGCTACCAATAAATGGCGCTTCAGGTAAAGTGGGTACGCCATTGATAGAGGTTTTTAAGTAATCTTCTAAACCACTTTCATAAAACCACTCTTGGGTTTCATTGGTTTGCTTATTAACAAACTTAATGCGCAGACCTGGGCAGAGTACGGCTTTGGCTTTAAGTAAATAGCTCAGCTTGGACGTCGAAAAGTTACCAGAGTCAAAATAGCTAGGATCGGGCCAAAAATGTACACTCGTACCAGTATTGCGGCGACCGCAAGTCCCAGCAACATGTAGGTCTTCGACTTTTTCACCGTGCTCAAATGCCATCTCATAAACTTCGGCATTACGTCTAACGGTGATTTCAACGCGGCTTGAAAGCGCGTTTACAACTGAGATCCCCACACCGTGGAGACCACCTGAAAACTGATAGTTTTTATTAGAGAACTTACCACCCGCGTGCAGCTTAGTTAAAATAAGCTCGACACCAGGGATCCCCTCTTCAGGGTGGATATCAACCGGCATACCACGGCCGTCATCGGTAACTTCCAATGAATTATCGGCATGCAAAATAACGTCGATACGGCTGGCGTGCCCGGCTAATGCCTCATCGACACTATTATCTATGACTTCCTGTCCTAAGTGGTTCGGGCGCGAAGTATCGGTATACATACCGGGGCGACGTTTTACAGGGTCAAGTCCATTTAGGACTTCAATAGCATCTGAGGTGTATTGGTTTGTCATGGCACACATATTATGTTGTTATTCAGGCCATGTTGCGGCCCTACGGGTCTATTTGTCAAGAAAACAGATATTCACAGATAGAAGCAAGTTGGGCCTCATAGCCGATAAAGCTATGATCGCCATCAGGTTCTATTAAGAGCTTACAGCAGTGATATTTCTGCACGGCCTGTTTATAGTCGAGCACTTCATCGCCAGTCTGTAATAGCACATAAAAGCGATCGGGATTTAATATTGCGGGCGTATTGTAACGCGCGACGTCTAGCTTATGTTCAGCAACAACCTGGTAGGTCTCATCCGTATAGGGATTGTACTGAGTGCCAATGAATTCATCAAATAGTTCGAACGGTTTTACCGCAGGATTAATTAAAACTGCGCGTCCACCGTAAGTTTCGGCTAAATAACTCGCGAAATATCCACCTAACGACGAACCAATATAAGTAAGCGACTCCCCAGCGGCTTTGGCTTTTTCAACAATATCGATTAATAGCGCCATTGCTTCTAGCGGTTCACAGGGCAATTGTGGCTGGTTAAATTGAAGTGTGGGGTGATGCTGTGCAATAAAACGCGCA
Organism: Shewanella sp. 125m-7; assembly: GCF_052977045.1. Taxonomy (NCBI): domain Bacteria; kingdom Pseudomonadati; phylum Pseudomonadota; class Gammaproteobacteria; order Alteromonadales; family Shewanellaceae; genus Shewanella; species Shewanella sp. 125m-7. Next base: position 55,668 of record NZ_JBRILQ010000023.1, on the reverse strand, counting down.
GTCACCAAGCCTTTTTCTGACAAGGGGGAACTATTAAATCCATGTATATATAGCAGCATACTTCCTCATACTGCGGCGTGTTCTTAACTAATAACCGCCCGCATCTTTATCAGGTGAAAAATTCTTTCCTGGCACCCGGTAAACATTAGTCAGAATGCTACCATCGGATTTTAGCTCCAGCAATCGGTATCCAGGTTGAAGCGCATCTAGGGCAAAATACGGCGACTTGGGCTTAAACTGGATACAGGTCGACGGAGTAGCCATCAATCTAAGTGATCCATGTGGGCCTTTATGCTCTGTATCGATATTCTGATGAATATGCCCCCACAACAAACCTTTTACTTGCGGGTACTTTGCCACTCTCTCAATGAAATCACTACCGTTATCCATACAGTGCTGATCAAGCCAAGTACAACCAGCAAGGATTGGATTGTGGTGCATGACCAGTAAAGTATGGCGTTCAGGCTCGGCGGCAATGGCACTATCAATCAAGTCTAACTCGGCTGCAGACATATGCCCACCTGGCCGCCCGCGCACCGTAGAGTCAAGCATAATGATCTGCCAATTCCCCGCTAAGATACGCTTCTGGCCAAAGACTTTAGGCCCTTGCATATGTAGGTTCATGATCCGTGGGTCGTCATGATTACCCGGAAGATAATGGCAAGGGAGCCCTAAAGAAGAAACTGCGTCGACAAAGTTATGATATGACTCATTGGAGTAATCTTGGCTAATATCACCGGTTGCGAGCATGAAGTCCGCAGGGTAGTTCACCGCCGAAATGGTATTAAGTACTGCCCCAAGGCTTTGCGCTGTATTAACCCCGAGTAGCTGAGCTTCAGGATCGGCAAACAGGTGAGGATCTGTGACTTGCACGATTCTCACACTCTTAGCTTCAGCAATTGAATAAGAGATAGCCGCTTTTAGCAAATTAATTACCCAATAATCAAATCAACTGACAAATTTAGTTAAGTTATCAATCTTCAATAACTCTTCTAGAAAAGCGTTAACTTGGTACTTTTCATCCCGATGGTGCATATGCATATTTGGATAATCATACACTGGTCGTAATTGATAAATCTGTTGACTAGTTAACACTTCTGCTAATTTAGCATCGTGGTAAATGCGAACTGACACTTTTGGTGTCGACACTAAATTGTGACTACCTACGCAACGAGAAATCTGTACAAGCTGGGTATATTTAGTATTTTCTAACAGGCAAACATCTAGTTGACCAAACTCGCCTTTTACCCGCCACTTTTGGCCCTCACTAGGCTCTAAAGTTAACCAGCGTTGAATGTGCATATAGTTACGACCACACAGCGCCAAAAACTGGCTGATGTTAGGCTGATACTTTTTGTTTTTTGCAAAGGCGACATTTGACACGACTAAATTCCAATACTCTCTTGTTTATACCCAAACGACTTGAACATGCTCATTTCAGAGGCCTTGCGCGAGTTCAATTCTAGGCGTATTAGCGTAGGAATGGTAACTCCCTTTTAAGCTAGTGCAACAACGAAGTGGGCTTGCGCAAAGCCTTCTTCGATGGGGTTTAATGCACTTTCTGCTGCGTTATTGATCTTGCTAAGGGAGCAACCATTAACTGCAATCAACGCCTTGCTTAAAGCGCATTAAATTCCCACTGAACCCTGCATCTTCAGGTGGCTTGGGTATAATAGCTTTAATACGACGGTTTATCGTTAATCGACTTCTTTGGTGATTGTTTAATGATATTTTGATAATTAAGTTGCAACCAAAGTAAGCCGATTACCGTAGAGGCATTATCAATGCGCCCCTCTACAACCATTTGATACGCCTGCTCGCGGCTGAGAACATGAACGCGAATATCTTCATGTTCTGCATCTAAACCGTGTATACCTGCAGCGTCTGCGGCGCACACTTTAGCCCAATAAAAGTCAAAACGCTCGCTGGTTCCGCCTGGACTTGAAAAATATTCATTAACCTTGACCATACTATGAGCTGTTAATCCGGCTTCCTCTTTTAACTCGCGATACGCTACATCTACCGATGTTTGACCGCTATCAATCATGCCAGCCACCAACTCGAACAACCAAGGTGTTTTAGCACATTCGAGTACCGGAATACGGATCTGCTCAATTAGCACCACTTGGTCGGTAAGCGGATCATATGGTAGTACCACCACAGCATGACCACGCTCAAACACTTCACGTGATATTTCACCGCTCCAACCACCAGCAAACAAGCGGTGTTTAAAGCGATATTCATCCATTTTAAAGAAACCTTTATACAAGGTTTTCTTACTGAGAAGCTCAACGTCATTGCGATTAAAGGTACTGTTCATTTTTCATCCTAAATATACTTGTTTATAAAGGTATTTATGCCACAATAAATTCAAACAAAAAAATTAATACTATGATGAAAGCAGTACTAATCATAACGATTAAAAACTGTTACACTTCTGAGTTGACTTAGAATTTGTAGGTTTTTACTATTTAACCCACTAAGTTTAGATGTATTGGGAAGCGTCGGGAAGCGCGAACCGTTTTACTTTTCGTTATAAGTAAGGCAAAGCTAAACATAACAAGTTAAATTCGCTCCTCAATGGAGAATTTTGTCTAAAAGGACAGCAAATGAAATTCAAGATCCGTTCTCTATGTGCCGCACTGACACTTGCAGCTACCGCACAAGCAGCTCATGCTGATGACCTTCTACAAATATATCAACAAGCATTGACCAGTGATCCAATTGTGCTACAAGCTCAAGCCCAACGTGATGCTTTGTACGAACAGATTGAAGAAAACCGAGCACCACTACTACCTACTGTCAGTGCAAATGTGGGTTACGATAAAGCATGGAATGATCCGAGTGCAGACTCTAGTGGTATTGTTGGCGGCATTACGCTTAATCAAGTTATTTACGATCACAGTGCATGGGTAGGCTTAAGCCTAGCCGAAAAAGCGGCTTCTCAAGCAGATTCAGCTTATGCGTCGTCGCTACAAAGCCTTATTATTCGTGTAACTAACGCGTATTTTGACGTGTTAACCGCCATGGATGACTATGAGTTTCAAGGCGCTGAAAAACGCGCAATTGGACGTCAGCTAGAACAAACTAAGCAACGTTTTGCTGTAGGTTTGACCGCGATTACTGACGTACATGAAGCACAGGCTCAGTATGACTTAGCTAACGCGCAAGAAATCCTAAGCCAAAATACCCTTGCGAATAGCTACGAAGCGCTACGTGAAATTACAGGTATTGATCATAAGAGCATCGATATCCTAGATATGAATCGCTTTTCAGCAACAGCGGCTGCACCAGCCTCTTCAAATGATTGGATTAAGATCGCTGAAACCAACAGCATTGACTTGATGACAACCCGTATCGGAAAAGATATCGCTGAAGAGACCATCACGCTTTATAAAGCGGGTCACATGCCATCACTGAGTTTAAATGCCGGTTACAATAAAGGGATTGAACAAAAGCCTGCCATGAATGGTAGTGACCAGTTTGATAACGGCACGGTTGGCGTAACACTGAGCATTCCTATTTTTGAAGGTTTCAAAGTCTCTTCACAAGTTAATCAAGCACAGTACCAATATGTAGAAGCAAGTGCGAAACTTGAGCAGACACACCGCCAAGTGGTTAAAAACGTACGTAATAACTTTAACAACGTCGGTGCATCTATTAGCTCTATTCGTGCTTATGAGCAATCAGTGATCTCTTCACAGAGCGCGTTACAGGCCACTGAAGCGGGTTTTGAAGTGGGTACGCGTACCATTGTTGACGTATTAAACAGCACACGTAACTTATATGATTCAAAGCGTAAGCTATCTGACGCACGTTATGGCTACATCAACTCGATTCTAGCGCTTAAGCAAGCGGCTGGTACATTAAACGAAGATGATGTTGCCTCAATTAACAATGGTCTTACTGCTCCTGCAGTGGCTAAGTAACTTGCCTTGTTGTTAAACATATAAAAAACCGCCAAATGGCTAATGCCGATCATTTAGTGATTTATCGATCGGTTGACTGATCTTCTAGATGCTTCAGAATCCGAGTCCTACTCATAGGTCTCGGATTTTTTATGGACGTTTCTCAAGCTCTCAATATCATTAACGAATGACGACATCCTGGCTGAAGGATGCGCATTGACCTCAATGGAATGGCCTAGCTACCCTAAGTGTTGATCGTGTTGTTTGGCGCCCCCCCCTGATATCCTGCAACATAACGCAGTATTTTCTCGTCAAAAAAACACAATATCCTCAAGTAAGAATGGTATGTCAGATGGCATTGAGCAGCCACCGGATCACAGGTAGCGCCTTCGATGATTATAAAGTCAATCAGATGCTGCTTACTGAGAAATGGATAGAGACCACGCCAGATCACAGTATCACCTTGTTCGACAAAGGCTTTTACTCATTAGGACTTCTACATAAATGGCATCAAACAGGCAATGAACGGCATTGGCTTATTCCGCTAAAAAAGAACGTTCAATATGAGGTTATCCAAGCACTAGGGCGTAGTCGTTTACCTGAACTGGTGAAACAGGAGTTATGGGGGATCTTACTAAGCTATAATTTAATTCGGTACCAGATGCTTGAACTTAGTTTTAGCTTGAAAGGAAATTATCTACCTTATCAACTGAGCTTTAAAGGCACACTTGCGCATGTTATTTCATTATTAGTGGGGCTCCCATACTCAACTCAGGGTGCAATACCAGGTTAATTAAAAGGTTCTCACAATATGGCAGAGAGCTTAATTCTAGAGGGACGGCGAGAGAGAATATTCCCTCGAGCAATGAAACCTAGGCCACAAGGGTATGCCAGAAATATAAAGGCCGCTCACCTTAACTGAACGGCATTAGACCTTAGGAGCGCTTTTTTGATCTGGTAAATGCAGACGAACGACGCTACAGATAACAGAACGTTCGCAAGCTCACTCACGGAACGCTATGCTAAAGTGAAAAGATTCTCGACCGAGGCCGCAGGCCGTTCGGCTTTTATCATCTTAGCCTGTACCATCTCAGCTTTTTCGCGTTAACTTATAAACCGACTCATTCAGCCAAGATACCTGCTTTTTCACAAAGCGAGGGTTGTCGCTCAGCACATCATCACAAGCTAAACGCTCAATGTCAAAATGTTCACCGAGGTTGGCCTGAACCCAATCTTCTGATACAGCAAAAGGTGGGCCATTTAACTCAGCTTGTGGGTAATCTAAGGTGATCAATAAGCCAACACTATTAGCGGAAACCAATTTAGTAAGCTGACGCGCATAAGCTAAGCGCATCTCTTCCGGCCAAGCGATTAACGCGGCGCGATCGTAAAAAGCTGTGCAGCTGTTGAATTCTGAAATAGGTAAACTAAAGATATCACCTTGATAGATGGTGACCTGCTCGGTAGTAAAGTGTTGGTGTTCGCCTACATGACTCGCGTCAAATGGCAGATTATTCTCATGGTAAAACTGCTGCACAGCTTGCTCACTTAACTCGCAGCCTAACACCTCATGACCTTGCTCAGCCAAAAAACACAAATCTAAAGACTTACCACATAGAGGAACAAAAACTTGTGAATTTGATGTGAGATTTAGCCGCGGCCAGTATTTTACCAATAGAGGGTTAACCGCATTTAAATGAAAGCCTATCTGCTGGGCATCCCACTTTTCATGCCAAAAGCTTGGTTGCATAGTCCATATCCATTACAAATGGTAATTAAAAATTTGTATTAAAAATACAATTACCAAAGAAACCAAGGTATGACCATGATCATGAGAATCATCAGGGGAACGAATTAGCGCTCACTATGATAAGTGATGCTCAGTTCAGGTATACCACTTAGGCCGTTACTCTATAGACAGAGCTAAATAGAAGTAAAGGTAATAAGTGGCTAAAACTGAAAATACCAAGTCAAAACGGTGCCATCATTTCAAGATTTACCAGCTATGGATTAAGCACTTGTTGAACTTTTTTCAACCAAACACAATTTTCACATTCACATTGACGGCGCGATAGGTGATGCGGGGTTAAGCTCGAATCTATAAAATCAACGGCGACCAATAACTGTTGTTTCAGATCTTCAACAGATTTTTTCTCTACCGCAATAGTTTCATCATTGTGGTTCATCCAAGTACACTCCATACCTTGGTGGCAATTAATGCACTCCATATCGGTATGGTTAAAGAAGCCTGCATGAGGGCAATAATTTAGCTCCATCGACTGTAAAATACGTCGCCGTGGATACTCAAGCAATTCAATTAACTGGGATTTATCTAGTCCTGACATAAAGCCACCTCGGGTTGATATCTAAGCCTTTTCTTTGGCTTATACCATTTATACTAGTACTGACTTTAAGATTACCTTTCTCTTATTCCGCTAGATTTGATATGCATCAATATCTAACCCGAAAATATTGGTTAGGTGTGACTCAGATAGCTTTTTTGCAACCTAAACATGCGCTTCTTAACCCAATGAGCTTGGACTTTATTACAGCTTATTGATTTAATAGAATTCACAGAAGAAGGGGTCCCCATTGCAAACACCAGAACTTCAACACTTTTACATCTCAGAAGAGCAATCCATTTACCTACTGGGCGTCAATGATGCTCGTAAACACAGAGCTTGGATCCGCCTGTGTAAACAACAACTAGGTAAGTTAGGCTATAAAGATTTAGAGCTCGTCGGTAAAGGTGCCTATGGTTTTGTGTTTGCAGGCGTAAATAAGGAGGGCGAGGCACATGTGTTTAAGTTCTCTCGCTTAACTTTACCTCAGCATATTCAAGACCGGCTTGAAGAGGAAGCCTTTATGCTTTCTCAGGTGATCCACCCTAATGTGCCGCCAGCAATCAAATTTGAACACGTAGGCAAGCAAGGGATCTTGGTGATGGCCAGAGCTCCTGGTGAAGACCTTGAACAGCTTTGTGTCAGGGTCGGTGCTCTGCCCGTTGCTATGGTGATGAACATAGCCCGCCAACTCGCGGCCATCTTACAATACTTACACCATGGTAGACCGCTTATTCATGGCGATATTAAACCATCAAACCTCGTCTATGACATTGATACCCAACACCTCTCCCTGATTGATTGGGGCTCAGCGGTATTCGCACAGCGTGACACTCAAGGTAACCCCGTAAATGGCAATGTGATGGACTTGATGTCCAGCGACCAACAACATACTAATGCCCGCATGGGTGACGTATATTTTATTGGTGAAGAACAACTTAATGGCGCACTTTCGAGCCCAAGATTTGATGAACAAGGCGTGGCGGCGACCCTCTACGCTTTAGCATCGGGCCAAGCGAGCCGCTTCGGTAGTAAAGTCATCCCGGCAACCAGTATCGGTTTACCGGTGGAGCTAGCCCGAACCTTAGATGGCATGCTCAGTGACGACCCATTGCAACGGAAAAAAGCCGGTGACTATTTTTTAAAAAGCATGGTTCACAGCCATCGATTACACCTGCCTAAAATAGATACAACACCACTCGACGCTGACATTCCGGTGTGGAATTTGCCGAGAGATAAAGAGGTTGAAACCGTTAGTTACAGTTCGCGTAAATCATTTTTAAAAGAGCATAACGGCGACGAGCCTATTGCTAAAATGGATGACTTACAGTTAGAAAAGTACTATCGCAATTTTATGGCTGGTATGGGTGATACCGAGAAAGGCTTTATTGCTGCGGTTGGTCGCTTAAGCCAATACGCCATTGTTGGCGGATTGGCGATTCACTGGCGTGAAACGGGTGTGTTTATCGACTCTAATCTAGCCATTTATAAGGCTGAGCAAAAGCATGCCATTACGGTTGCCGTCAACAATATGGTGACGCTTGCTCGGGGTATTCGCCGCATTGGGGTATTTAAAGCCTGCTTCTTTAATGCCCGCGATACCTTGCATATCGAACGCCAAGACAGCACACAACCATTTGTGACCAGTTGCGATCAACAGCTCCCCTTTGAGGTGGGTAATGTGCCATCACTTGAAGATAAATCACGGCTGCATTCTTATTTTGAAGATGGTCGCGATCCAGAAGAAAATTTAGAGTTACCCAAAGAAATCATGACTGAGCTTGCTTGGATAAATCGGATCCATCATACCGGTTGTATTATTTTTGAGGTGCTGCCGAATCATATGAAGATCCACAGCTACTTGCGTTTACTTAACCCTAGAAAACAGGCCGCTTTTCGTGCCAGCTTAGATAGGATCTTAGCTCACGTAGATAAGATTCAGGGTAAAGGAGTGTCTGGCTTTATGAAACTGCCCTATAAAAACACCCGAAAATTTCACCTCATAGACCGCCGCGCAGATCGCTTTTACCCGCGTAATCCTAAGCAGTTATACCGCTAACAACTCGCTAGCGGTAAATCATAGTCTATGCCTTACTTATTAAGGTTTTGGCTGTGGTTTATCGTCAGACTCTTTATCACTTTCACTGACAACCGTTTCCCCCTCAAAGGTTGAGCCTTTTACTTGATGACTCTCAGGGCGTTTATCACTTGGGTCGACTTTACGTTCAAAATCACCGTCAAAAGTATTACCTTGCTCAAAAGGTGACTGGCCGCCCTTATTTTCAAATGGGTTTTGCCCTTGAGGCCCCATTCCAGCACCAAATCCGGGGCCAAAACCTGACTGGAAGCCACCGTTTGCCTGCACTTTGAGCTGCATACGTTTATAGAAAAAACCTGCGACTGGAATACGCATAAATGGCGTGAGCAGTAGTAGACCAAGAAAGTCAGTGACAAAACCTGGGATCAGCAAGAGTAAACCGGCAACCGCTAACATCATGCCTTCAACAATCTCTTGACCAGGCGCCTCGCCACGGGCCAACTTTTGCTGCACTTGCATCAAGGTGCTAATGCCTTGACTGCGCACCAAAGACACCCCCACTACGGCAGTAAAAATAACTAATGCGACCGTTGTCCAACTACCTAACACTTCACCCACGCGGATCAGTACTGATAGCTCCATAACAGGAACTAAAACAAAAATTAATAACAAAATAAAAAACACACTGACCTCACATTTTTTGCTGGTGATGAAAACTAAATTGGGGTAACACGGTCTATTTTCAAGTCGCTACTTGACGGAAGACCCAATTACCTGCTGTTGGCCTGTAATGCGCAACAGTTAGACGGCTATATAGAGTATAAATCCTAACGGATGCCTCAATTAGGCGAGTAATTGTAAGCAAAAACTACTGGCATCACTATTTTAGCGATGCCTTAATGCAAGCCTAAGTTAAAACACGTAAAGTATCGATTAGCTTTTGAAAGCCGTTCGCCCTATTGATCGCCATTGTACCTTTCTTGGCATTATACAATAGTTGGCTTAATACAATTTTAATCTGTTGGACAATAGAAATAGTTTAATGCAAAACGAATTTTTGTTAGTGATCACCAGCTGTCCTAGCGAGGAGCAAGCTAAAATCCTTGCCAGAGAGCTAGTTAAACACAAGCTCGCTGCCTGCGTACAGATCTCTCAAGGGCTCACCTCCGTATATGAGTGGCAAGGAGAACTGTGTGAAGAACAGGAGTTCAGTTTGCAAATAAAGTGCTTAGCGCAGCATTACAGTGCGATAGAGCACACACTATCTAAGTTACATCCCTATGATGTACCCGAGCTAATTGCAGTACCTGTTACCCAAGGACTGCCAGCCTATTTTGATTGGATAAAAGAAACTACACAGCCATGAAAAAAATTATCAATCTGTTTTTAGCCTCTCTACTGCTGCTTACGCCACTGGCACACGCTGACGGCATTTTCAGTAGTAATAAGTTTGACTTTTTAAAGGGTGAGCCAGAGCTCATGCCAGTCGACCAAGCGTTTGTATTCGACTTTAAACAGCAAGGCGACAAAGTAAAAATTAGCTGGGTCATTGCCGACGGCTACTATATGTACCGTGACAAACTTAAATTTGAAACCGTCGATGGTGCCGTTTTAGGCGAAGTATCACTCCCACAAGGCAAGCCGCACACTGACGAATATTTTGGCGAGCAGGAAGTCTACTACTCATACGTAGAGATGCCTGTCGCGATTAAAGAAGCGACTGCAGGAAGTAAACTAAATGTCACCTTTATGGGCTGTGCCGAAGGCAAATTATGTTTCCCGCCAACCAAGAAAACAGCTGAATTAACTGAAGTCGCCGCAAATGATGGTTTGCTTAGTAATACAGATAAAGCACTTGGTGCTGCACCGTCAGCCGCTGAAAGCGTAAAAGCCCCAATTACTCAACAAGATACCTTAAGCGCCATGCTGTCGGGTGACAGCCTTATTTGGACCTTAGTTATCTTCTTTGGTTTAGGCATCGGTCTAGCCTTAACGCCTTGCGTGTTCCCTATGTACCCCATTTTGTCGGGTATTATCGTTGGCCAAGGGGAAAAGTTATCTACTGCTAAAGCATTTACACTTTCTATGGTGTACGTGCAAGGTATGGCAATTACTTATTCGTTAGTTGGCCTGATTGTTGCTTCTGCCGGTATGAAGTATCAAGCGGCGCTACAGCACCCAGCGGTACTGATTGTGCTAGCGATACTCTTCTTTGTTTTGAGTTTATCTATGTTTGGTCTGTATGACCTGAAACTGCCTTCAAAATGGCAGGAAAAGATGAACTCATTCTCTAACAACCAAAAAGGTGGCAATGTCATTGGCGTGTTCGTCATGGGCATTATCTCTGGCCTAGTAGCGTCACCTTGCACGACCGCACCGCTATCTGGCGCACTTATCTATGTGGCACAAACAGGCGATTTAATGCAAGGCTTCTTAGCCCTGTACGTGCTGAGTATGGGTATGGGCTTACCATTGCTAATTATTGGTACCTCTGGCGGTAAACTCTTACCAAGAGCGGGTCGCTGGATGGACATCATCAAGACTTTCTTTGGTTTCCTACTCATCGCGGTATCGATTGTAATGCTAGGTCGAATTTGGCCAGGCTTTATCTCAGATCTACTTTGGTCAATCTGGGGAGTTACTTTAGTCGGTTATCTTATGCACCAGAACAAACTTACCGAATTTAACTGGAAGCAAACTGTGCGTTCAGTGCTGTTGATGCTAGCACTGCTAGCAAGCTTCTCATACGGTATGCAAGCGGTAATGGCTAAGCTGGGTTTTAGCTCTAATACAACAGCAATCAGCAATAGCGAAGCTCAAAGCCACGGTTTTAAGCGTGTTAAATCTCTGCTCGATCTACATACTGAAATTGGTGCAGCAACTGCACAAGGCAAAACTGTGATGCTAGATTTCTATGCAGACTGGTGTGTAGCCTGTAAAGAATTTGAGGCTATCACCTTTAAAGATCCGCAGGTGTTAGAGCGCATGAATAAGATGGTAATTCTGCAAGCCGATGTTACTAAGAACGATGCAACCGATATTGAGCTACTTGAATATTACAGCATACTAGGCTTACCGACGCTATTGATGTTCGATGAAAACGGTGCCATTCGTGACGATCTTCGTGTCACCGGCTTTATGCGACCAAAAGCATTCGCAGAGCATTTAGATCACTTAGTGAACTAAGTCGTTAGCGCAAATTAAACCTTATCTTTAGAAGCCCCGTTTATCTTTGATAATCGGGGCTTCTTTTTAAGCTTCCCTAGCTCACAACACCGCTAAAAACCACTAAATTTATTCACAATTTTCAGCTCAACTTCATAAATTTCTTATACAATGGTGCATCATTGTATCCAATGGCTTGGGTACATATTATAAAGAAAGGAGCATCATGGAACCCGCTATACTCATTATCACCTTAGCCTGCGGCATGTTAGTTAGCCGCGTGGGACTGCCCCCCTTAATTGGCTATCTTGTTGCGGGATTTGTACTGTTTCTGTTTGGTATTGAAGAGTCCAGTTTGCCAATGTTGGAGCAATTAGCCAACCTAGGTGTCACTCTTCTACTGTTTGCCATTGGTCTTAAACTAGATCTGCGCAGCTTATTTAAAGCCGAAGTGTGGGCAGGCTCCAGCCTGCATCTAATCGGCTCAATGCTATTTTTTATCCCACTACTGAAACTCTTAGGTCTATTGGGGCTTGAACAGCTCACAGGATTAGAGATAGATCAGCTCGCGCTACTCGCCTTTGCATTGAGTTTTTCCAGTACCATTTTTGCGGTAAAAATACTGGAAGATAAAGGTGATATGCAGTCGCTTTATGGCCGAGTCGCTATTGGTATCTTGATTATGCAAGATATCTTTGCCGTTGCTTTCTTAACCATCTCTAAAGGCGATATTCCCTCATATTGGGCGCTAGGTTTACTGTTACTGCCGCTGGCAAAACCCCTCATATATAAAGCCTTCGATCGCGTTGGCCACGGTGAACTGTTAGTCCTATTTGGTTTAGTCATGGCACTCGTTATGGGGGCGGGACTATTTGAGCTCGTCGGGTTAAAGCCTGATCTTGGGGCTCTGGTCATAGGTATTTTGCTGGCGGGTCATCCTAAATCATCAGAGTTGGCTAAATCGCTGTTTTACTTTAAAGAGCTATTCTTAGTCGCTTTCTTCTTAACCGTTGGCCTCAATGGTTTACCCACTTTCTCCGATATCGGCTTGGCTGCAATTTTGGTACTTATAGTGCCTATTAAAGTCATCCTGTTTATGTACTTATTGACCCACTTTAAGCTACGTTCTCGTACCGCACTAATGAGTTCATTTACCTTAGGTAACTACAGCGAGTTTGGCTTAATTGTAGCAGCCGTTGCGACCTCAAAAGGTTGGCTACCTCCACAGTGGATGGTTATTCTCGCTGTTGCACTTAGCTTTAGTTTTCTATTTGCCGCGCCACTCAATACCGCTTCAAGCCGTTTATATCAGAAGTTTCAAAGCAGACTCAAACGCTTAGAGAAACACCCTCTTCACCCAGAGGATAGGCCGATCCCTGTTGGTAACCCACGTTTTTTAATTTTAGGTATGGGCCGTATTGGTTCTGGTGCTTATGATGAACTAAGAGCCCGTTATGATGGTGAAATTTTGGGTGTTGAGCACAAGCAGGAACTGGTTGACTTCCATATAAGTAAGGGGCGAAACGTGGTGCAAGGTGACGCCTCAGATACCGACTTTTGGGAAAAGCTCGACAAAGCGCCCAATCTCGAATTAGTCCTACTCACCATGCCGCATCACGTAGGTAATCAGTTTGCGGTTGAACAACTAAAGCTGCTGGATTATCAAGGTAAACTCAGTGCCATCGTTAAATATAAAGAGGATGCTCAATCACTGAGTGAGTCAGGTGTACATAGTGTCTATAACCTTTATGAAGCCGCAGGTGCAGGTTTAGTTGAACATTTGGTCAAAGAGCTGCTCACTCCTAGTGGTGCAGCACCTGATAACCCAGATGCTATCAATCATAAAAATGAAGCTGATATTTCTGATACGGCAGAGATTATCAAGCATGAAAATGAAGCTGACGTTTCTGATACGACAGAGATTACCAAGCATAAAAATGAAGTAAAAATAGTGAAAACACCATAAAAAAGCCGATTGTATACATTATCCGTGTTATAGCGTATGTTATTTGTCATCGAGTATAAGATGACCAATAACATACAATGCCAAACAATAATAACAACACTACTCTGGCGGGTTATGGGTTTTTAACAGCCCTACTTCTTGTCCCCAGCAGCGCCTTGGCTGCTGGGTTTGACATCTGGATTTACAAGCTTAACTATCATGATAATCAACAGCAATGGACTGTCACAGAGGGTCGCCCAGTCACAGAGCGAGACGGTTACGATAATCAGCCCAGCTTTACACCTGACAGCTCACAACTATTATTTACCTCTGACAGGCAAACTTCGCCAAGCTCAAGCTCGCACACTTCAGCTGCCCACAATGATATTTATCAGTTCCATATAGCCGACAATCACATAGAACAAATAACGTTCACCCCAAAGCAAAGCGAGTACTCTCCACAGGCCTTTAAAACCCATACGCCAAACAAACAAATTACTTATGTAGTCGAGCAGGGGGTGCCCCACCAAAGTGTGTGGCAACAAACAGGCAGTACTCCACGCCAACGCGCTATTAATAGCTTAATTCCAGCTGGTTACTACGCTATTAACCAAGATCTTGGCACGCTAATTTGGGCTCGATACGCCTATAGTCTCTACTTTGAGCCCAATGGCAAAACCGCCGATGAACGTCACTTTGTGGCAGCAAATGTCGGCAGGAGTATTCATAGCATTCCTAATGATGAAGCCTTTAGCTATCTACATAAGCAGCTAGATGGTGACCGAGTCATTAAGCGCTACTCGCCAATAGATAACAGCCACACAGCATTAATAGCCCTTGCGAGTGGTGCCAGTGAAGACTATGCCTGGAGCCAGAATAACTGGTTATTTAATATCAATAATGGTCAGCTACTTGGTTGGAACCAAACGAGCCAAGAAAGCTGGCAATTGATTAGCCCAATCCCGGTGCCTAATGCGGATTATCTTAGCGCATCAAGATTAGTCATTAGCCCTGATAACCAGCACCTAGCAATCGTTTGGCTGCGAAAATAGCCAGAACATTATAAAAAACTGAATAAAAACAATATAAAAACTAAATAAAAACAATAATGAAGAGTCGCACTTTTATGAACACCCTACAATCGACTATGAAGAAAGCTAAGCCAAGCCAGATAGTTACCGCCCTGCTTGCGCTTTTAGTTTGCCCTGTTAGCTACGCCAGTGATACGCCAGAGCGCTGGCAAAACCATCAAATTTTTGAGCAGAACAAACAAGCAGCCCACGCTAGTTTCTTTGGTTATTCGAGCTTAGCCAAAGCGCTAAAAGATCAACCAAAAGACAGCAGCAATTTTGTCGATCTTAACGGCCGCTGGCAGTTTCATTACGCTAAAAACCCTTTTAGTGCGCCAAAGGATTTTGCGCAAGAAGATGCTAATCTTGAGAGCTGGCAGAGTATTCAAGTTCCCGGCAACTGGGAGACTCAAGGCTTCGGCCATGCCATCTATTTAGATGAGCGCTATCCATTTACCACGACTTGGCCCGATGCGCCGGAAGACCATAACCCGACGGGAAGCTATCGTCGTGAAATAAGCCTGCCTAACGACTGGCAAGATAAACAGGTTTTCTTACACATTGGCGCCGCACGCTCGGCACTAACGGCTTTTGTTAATGGCACAGAGGTGGGTTATAGCCAAGGCGCTAAAACCCCCGCCGAATTTGATATCACGCCATATCTAACTCAGGGCAAAAACCTACTGGCCTTGCAAATTATCCGCTGGAGCGATGCTAGCTACTTAGAAAGCCAAGATATGCTTAGAGTCAGCGGCATTGAGCGCGATGTGTATCTTTATGCCACCGAAAAACAGCGTATAAGTGATATTGATGCCAGCTACAAGATGTCAGCCAAGCTAGATAAAGCTGAAATAGTACTTAAGCTAAAACTAGAAAACCATGCTAAAGCCAAAGATGTCAGCCTCAGCTATCGACTACTTTCCCCTCAAGGCGTTGAAGTCAGCAGCGGTGAACAAGATATCACTAAACTTAATAAACAGCAGCGCCAACAGTTCGACTTCTCCCTCAAGTCTCCCAAACTTTGGAGCGCAGAAACCCCAAACCTGTATCAGCTGATTGTTAGCCTTAACGACAGCCAAGGAAAACTGCTGCAAGCTAGCAGTCAACAGATAGGCTTTCGCCGTGTCGAGATAAAAGCGGGTCAGCTATTAGTCAACAACAAGGCCATTACTATTCGCGGCGTCGATAGGCACGAAACCGACCCCGATACCGGCCATGTAGTGAGCCGAGCAAGCATGGAAACCGATATCCGCTTGATGAAGCAAAACAACATCAATGCGGTTCGCTCAAGCCACTATCCAAACGATCCCTACTGGTTAAGTCTCACCGATAAATATGGTCTATATGTGATAGATGAGGCCAACATCGAGTCCCATCCATTAGCGATTGATGACAAGACTCAGCTGGGTAACGAGATGAGCTGGCTACCCGCCCACAAGGCTCGCGTCGAACGCATGGTTGAGCGTGATAAAAACCATCCTTCTATCATCATCTGGTCACTCGGTAATGAAGCCGGAGAAGGCAAACTTTTTGCCGCCCTCTATGACTGGATAAAACAGCGCGATCCGAGCCGCCCAGTGCAATATGAACCCGCAGGGCAACATGCTTATACCGATATCGTTGCCCCGATGTACCCATCGATTGAGCGCATTGAAAAGTATGCGAAGGCGCATACGGATAGACCACTTATCATGATTGAATATGCTCACGCGATGGGCAACTCTGTCGGTAACCTACAAGACTACTGGGACGTGATAGACCAATATCCTCAGCTGCAAGGTGGCTTTATTTGGGATTGGGTCGACCAGTCTCTGGCCTTTACCAATGACAATGGCCAGCGCTATTGGGCTTACGGCAAAGACTACCACCCCGACATGCCTACCGATGGTAATTTTCTTAATAATGGCTTAGTGGACCCAGACAGAAATCCACACCCTCATCTATCTGAAGTGAAAAAAGTCTACCAACCTTTTAAGCTGACAGGATTGAGTGTTAAGCAGCAAAACGTCGAATTCACCCTGAGCAATCGCTATGACTTTATCGATACCCAAGGCTTAAACTTAGTCTGGACAGTACAGCAAGATGGCCAGCCTGTGGCTAACGGCGTATTAGCACTTCCACACATCAAAGCCGACACCAGTAAAGCGATTCGTTTTAGCTTATCTAAGACCGCGATTGAGCTCATGCAGCAAAAACCGGAGTTCGAGTATCAGCTTTTACTAGAGGTAAAAGTCGATACACCGCAACCTATGTTGCCCACCGATCACCTTATAGCCTTTGAGCAGTTTAAGTTGTATACGCCTAAAGCTGTGAGCGTAAAAACGATTGATGCTATTGAAGAATCGGGCGACAGCTGGGTATTAGGAAACGGTGACAGCCAGTATTTCATCGCTAAAAGCAGTGGCTGGCTGGACAAGGTTAAAGCCAATGATACCGTGCTACTCGATAGCCCTCTGATGCCTAACTTCTGGCGCGCCCCAACCGATAACGACTTGGGTAACCAGATGCCTGAATGGGCCGATATGTGGCAAGACGCTGCTGCAGAGTTAACTCTAGCCTCTATCAACTATATCAGTGGCAACGCACCGGCTTTGGATGTTAGCCACCAGCACCCTACACTGGGTTTTACTTTAAAAACCCGTTATCGCGTGAGCCAGCAAGGTAAACTGTTAGTCAATAGTCAGTTTACCCCTGGTGATATCGAGCTTGCCGACCTGCCTCGATTTGGCTTCTCAGCTAAGCTGCCATTTGAGATGCGCTTTATGCACTACTTTGGCCGCGGCCCTGAAGAGACTTACGCCGATAGAAAAACGGGGAACCCTGTTGCTTGGTATAGCCTCCCTATCGATAAAACCTTCCATCGCTACTCGAGACCACAAGAAACTGGACAACGCACCGATGTGCGTTATGTGGCAGTGACAAACAGTAATGGTGCAGGCTTACTTGCCCAAACCACCATGGAAAATGAGTTACTGCAAACCAGCCTATGGCCATTTTCTCAAGCCGATATCGACTTTAGAGATGGCGATGCACAGGGCTCTGCCTCAGGGCTAGTGCCAGTAACGGCCAACCATGGTGCTGAGATCCCAACACGTAATTTTGTCACTTGGAATATCGATTACAAGCAGATGGGCGTGGGTGGCGATACTTCATGGGGACGCCCTGTGCATACGCCCTATCGTATCGCGCCAGAGGCTATGTCTTTTGGCTTTAGCCTCGCGCCGACTCACGCTCAAAGCACTATAACCAAACAAGCCAGAGCTCAACCCTAAAGCAATGAGTTACACACGGATATTAAAACTAAAATAGCAGTGAAGGATTAACATGGAACAGACTATTCAACTCGTCATATTTTTTGGCTTAACCGCCTTAGTAGGCTTAATAACCTACCTAAAGTGCCGAAACATCACTCGCGACACCAGTGATAGCAAAGACTACTTTCTTGCTGGCGGCGGCTTAAGTTGGGTAGTCGTAGCAGGCTCATTAATGATGACCAACATCAGCGCCGAGCAGATTGTAGGAATGAATGGTGCGCAAACCTTGCTTGTTGCATGGTGGGAGATTGCCGCTGCAGTGGGACTGATCATCTTAGCTAAGTGGCTCATTCCTATCTATTACAAATATAACTGCACCACAACCACTGAGCTGCTTGAGCGCAAATATCAAGACAAAGGGATCCGTGCCATGGTGTCGGTGCTGTTTATGCTTGGTTATGCCTTCATCTTACTCCCTGTTGTACTATATACCGGCTCACTATTTATGAAGTCGATGTTTGGCTTATCGATTTCAGTAACAGTACTGGCTGTGATCTTTGCCGTTGTCGGCGCTATCTATGCGATTTTTGGCGGTCTTAGAGCCATCGCGATTTCAGATAGCCTCAATGGTGTGGGCTTATTATTCATGGGGGTCGTGGTCTCTTATCTAGCGCTAAATGCCGTCAACTGGGATCTCTCAGGCATCCCGATTGAGCGCCTTACCTTGATTGGTGACGCCCAATCAGATATTCCTTGGACCACTCTACTAACAGGTATGATCTTTATTCAGATCTTCTACTGGGGCACCAACATGGTGATCACCCAAAGAGCCTTGGCTGCCAAGTCTGTTGAAGAAGCCCAGAAAGGCCTTTATGCCGCTGTCGTCATGAAGCTTATCATCCCTATTATCGTTGTATTACCAGGGCTTGTTGCCTATAAGCTTTATGGGGATGTGGGAGATGTTGCCTACGGAAAATTAGTCGGCGATATCTTACCAAGTTGGATGTCTGGCGCGTTCGCAGCGGTAATGGCTGGGGCGGTATTAAGTTCATTTAATTCATGCTTAAACTCAGCAGCGGCACTTTATACCTGTGACATTCACCAAAACTACGTCAACCCGAATGCAGATGTGCGCAAGATAGGTACCCGAGTGGCGTTAGTATTCACGCTTATATCGCTATGTTTAGTGCCAGTATTTGCCCAATCAGCCAGCATTATCTCACTACTACAGCAATTAAACGGCCTCTATTCTATGCCGGTATTGGCGGCCTTTATTTGCGCGCTTGCCTTTAAAGACGTTAATGCAAAAGCGATTAAGATAGGTCTGGTATTTGGTGTGCTGGTGTATGCGGTGTTTACCTTTGTATGGAGCCCACTGCACTTTATCCACATGATGGCAATCACCCTTGCCGCCACCATATTGGTCACCCTAGCACTGAGCAAGTTTGTTTTTGGGCCGCAAACTGTGGGTACTCAGCTGGTTACTGACTAATTTTTACTGACACCTTAGCTTGTATAGCACTTAACCCCAGCAATAACTTAGGGGTTAAGTGTGTGATGGCAAAGCAGATTAAGCGACAATAAAAAAACTCAGTTACACATATTACAAAGTCATGATATAAAACAATAGATGGATATTGAACAATATGGCAGCAACGCAGTATTAGTACTAACTAAGACCTCGCTGTCGCTCAACTTGTAATACATACAGGCTGATTTTTAAAGGTAAACCGCTGTTATAAATTTGGTCGTTAGAATCAAACTTCAGCTAAACCAATAAGTTTAAAGCAATGTTTTGTACTGAACGCAAATATTAACATTCGGAAATTTAAAATTATGTCCAATCCCGCTCAGCAAGCAAACAAACTGTTTGTGCAAACTTTTGGCACCCAAGCTGATAAGCTTTATTGTGCCCCTGGACGCGTTAACCTAATTGGTGAACATACAGATTATAATGATGGTTTTGTATTACCAGCCGCTATCAACTTTCATACCGCCATTGCAGTCAAACGTCGCGATGATTTACGCTTTCGCGCTGTATCCGATGCCTTTCCCGGTGAAATTGAAGAGTGGATATTTGGTGAAGAAGGTATGCCAGTTGGAAATCATTGGTCAAACTACCTTAAAGGTTTCACAGCAGCTATGGCCACTTCAGGCTTAGCACCAAAAGGCCTTGATTTAGCCGTTGTAAGCAATGTACCTATGGGGGCTGGACTCTCCTCGTCCGCGGCCTTAGAAGTTGCCTTTGGCACCGCGGTTAATGACTGCAGTCAAATCAAACTGTCTCCGCTTGCTATCGCTCAATTAGCACAGCGCGGCGAAAACCAATTTGTAGGCTGCGCCTGCGGCATCATGGATCAGATGATCAGCGCCCTAGGTGAGCAAGACCATGCACTGCTTATCGATTGCCTCGATCTTGACAGCGAAGCGGTCAGTATTCCCGACAGCTTAAGCCTAATTATTGTTAACTCAAATGTGCAGCGTGGCCTAGTTGATTCTGAGTATAACTTGCGCCGTGAACAGTGTGAGCAAGCTGCTCGCCACTTTGATCTTGAGTCATTACGCGATCTTGATTTAGTCACTCTTGAGGCGGGGAAATCGGATTTGAGTGATGCTTGTTATAAGCGAGCCAAACACGTCATCACAGAAAATAGACGCACTCAAAATGCAGCCTGGGCATTAGAGTCTGGCGATATCGCCAAACTCAGCCGCTTGATGGCTGAATCTCATATTTCGATGCGTGATGATTTTGAGGTAACCACCACGGAAATCGATTTCCTTGTCGAGATAATATCGACTGTCGTTGGCGAACGTGGTGGTGTACGTATGACAGGAGGCGGCTTTGGCGGCTGTGTTGTCGCGCTTGTCGATCACGAGTTAACCGATACCGTTGTAGAGATAATTGAACAAAAATATGCAGATAAAACGGGCTTAGAAGCCACCATTTATTTGTGTTCCGCTAGCGATGGCGCCAAGCGTATCGACGATTAGCTTAACGATTAGTTTTACTATTAACAGGACTAAACATGGTACGCATCCGCGCTCTCGAGCCTTGGAATGATCCACGTGGTGGACAAATTGAGCGAGTGATCATTGATAATGGCACTATTGCGATTGAGGTATTAAGCCTTGGCGGAATTATCCGTTCTTTATGGGCCCCCGATCGAGACGGAGAGAGGGCTAACTTAGTCCTAGGTTGCGATAATGCTGCTGATTATCTAGCGCAAGACGCCTATTTAGGTGCGATTGCCGGGCGATACGCCAACCGTATAGCCAAAGGTCAATTTAGTGTAGAGCACACTTCATATCAACTCGATGTTAATCAAGATGGCAACTGCCTACATGGTGGTAAAGAAGGATTTCATAAAAAACACTGGCAGTTAGGCACCCTACCAGATGGTGTGCGTCTCAGCCTTAAAAGCCCTGATGGCGATATGGGCTTTCCTGGTAACTGTAATGTACAGTTAGATTATCGCCTAGTTGGGGCTAACCTCTACGTCGAGATCTTGGCCAGTTCAGATAAAACCTGCCCCATCAGCTTAACTCAACATAGCTATTTTAATTTAGATGGCAGTGAGTCGACACTGACTCATCAGCTGCAAATAGATGCGCAGCAATATCTCAAAATGGATAATGGGGGAGTCCCCAGTGCGCTGCATCTAACTCAGGGCAGTAGCTTAGACTTGTCTTCGCCGACTCAATTACAGTCTTTAATTGGCCAAGAAGAGTTAACCACAACGTCAGGTTTAGATCATTGCTATGTATTGCCGAAAAGTGAATCGACATTGCAAAGATTTGGAAAATTAAGTTCGTCGCTTAGTGGCCGCAGCTTGACACTTTATACCAATCAGCCCGGCGTGCAGGTCTATGGCGCTAATCACTTGCAGGGTACGGTAGGCAAAAACCAGCAGGTTTTGAAGCAGTACCAAGGTGTATGTTTGGAACCTCAGCAAATACCGGATGCCCCTAATCAGCCTGAAATCGCTGGAAATGCATTAATTGCTGCAGGAGAAATCTATCATCATATTAGCCGCTATCAATTTGAAGCGGGCAGTTAGCTTAATAAAGCACAAAAAATAACAGCGCCTAGGCGCTGTTATTTTTTTATTGCTTAATCGTCGTAATCGTCTGACCAATCATCATCGTAATCATCGTCACCGTCACCGGCGGACTCTAACTCTAACTCTGGCTCATCGTCTTCAGTAACCACTGCGGCTTTAGGCTTCTTAGGTGCCGGTGCACTCTTAGGATTATTAGCCTCAACCCAGCCTTGATGTTTAGCCATAAACTCTTCTCTTGCTGCAAACCAAGCTGCGCCACAAGTTTTTTCAACTTCGGCTATCGCCTGATCATCAAGTTCATGCAAGTTAGGCTTAACGATATCTTCTGCATACTCAATAATGGATTCACGAGTCGCGTTATAAAAGTAAACACGTCCAGCAGAAGCATCAGGAAACTGTTTATCATGAATTAGAATGGTATTGCCACGAGCCGTTCTTAGCTCGCCGTACCATACTGTTTTTTTTGTCATCTTATACATATATGCTAATGCCCTTAAATCAACACATACAACAATCAATAAGAGGTAAATTACG
This sequence comes from Shewanella sp. 125m-7, assembly GCF_052977045.1. Taxonomy (NCBI): domain Bacteria; kingdom Pseudomonadati; phylum Pseudomonadota; class Gammaproteobacteria; order Alteromonadales; family Shewanellaceae; genus Shewanella; species Shewanella sp. 125m-7. The sequence goes on along the minus strand of NZ_JBRILQ010000023.1, from coordinate 33,351 downwards.
CTAGCATTTACCTCCGTTTCCCCTGTATTTCCCCCGCAGGGACAGAAGCGGTATTTTTACAGATTTTTGCCGAATATCAATAGTTGTAAATACGAAATATCACTCTCAAAGATAAAATAAATCACATAAATTATTCAACCCTTATCGAATTTAGTTCAAAGCAGCCGTTATTCAAGTTTTTCGTTATCAAAAAATTCAAAATTTTATGCATCAGGTTAATAACCCTCACAACATCAAGCGTTTACACAACAATTATCGACAAAAGACAACAAGCGACTTTAATGCCAGAAAACACCTACTACTATAGTGTAAGTACAATATGACAAGAGCATTGCAAACTGCTTATGCAGAAACTTTTTCCCCTGAGAGTAGCCACCTTAATGAAGCTTAAACAGGTAGGGTCAGCTAGGAGACGAGCTTATTTATCCCCCAATTTTGAACCACTTTTGATAGACTAGGTTTCCACCTTATAAAGTGAGCAATAATAGGACTGTTTTGAAGTCTAGATTACTAATCGTATTAACCGTAAGCTTCTCATCGAATGCCCAAGAGCTGTTAGTTGCATCAGATATATGGTGTCCCTACGTCTGTACCGATAACTCTGGTTATGTGATCGAACTAACCCAGCAAGCTTTTGCATCGGTAGATATTAACGTCAAATTTGAAACCATTCCGTTTCAACGCTCATTGAAGCTCGCCAGTAATAATAAGATTGATGCGGTATTGGCGGTTACCGCCGAGCACATTCGAACTTTTGAGCTTTACAATAATCAGCTTGTTATTGGTCAATACACTAATGACTTCTTTACCAATAACCATACAGACTGGCAATTTACTGATCTCTCTAGCCTAGATAACAAACATATCGCCTCAACGCTTGGTTATGACTATGGCAGCGTATTGAACAAATACCTTAAACAGCACCATACTCACTTTCAAACGTCCGGTGAAACGCCGCTCACAACACACCTTCACTTGCTAGGCAAAAGCCGTGTTGATGCCATATTAGGCAACCGCTATGTTATCGATTACACCGCCAAACAAAACGGTTATAGCAAGCGCATTCGCTATGCAGGAAGTGAAGGAGAGCCGACGCCACTCTATGTTGGATTTAGTCGCAGTGATAAAGGCCGCGAATACGCAGCAAAATTTGCAGAAGGCGTTGAAAACATAAAACGCTCAGGTGCCTATCAAGCTATTCTCGATAAATATCAGGTTAACTTTTGACGAGAGTAGTCGCTTATAAATACAAGCGTCTAAATGACAGAATAAAAAAAACCCAGCATTTCTGCTGGGTTTAGGGCGATTTCTCTATATAAAAGCGTCTATTTTTACACTTTTATAAAAGACAGGAGCTAGAACGGGATATCGTCGTCCCAACCATCATCCAAATCTGGAGTGAAGTTCTGCTGTGGCTGCGGTGCAGGGCGCTGCTGTGGCGCTTGCTGTGGCGCAGGTGCAGATTGCGGCTTAGGAGCATAACCACCTTGCTGCGGGGCTTGTTGCTGCGGCGCTTGCTGTTGCTGACCATAACCACTCTGCTGAGCAGGAGCTTGCTGTGGCTTAGGTGCATAACCGCTTTGCTGCGGCGCTTGTTGCGCTGCAGGTGCATAGCCACCACTTTGCTGCTGTGATTGCTGCTGACCATAACCTGAATTACCGCCTTGAGCCGGAGCGCCACCGCTTTGGTTGCGACTACCTAGCATCTGCATGCTACCACTTTGATCGACAACCACTTCAGTGCTGTAACGATCTTGCCCACTTTGGTCTTTCCACTTACGTGTTTGTAGCTTGCCTTCAAGATAAACTTGAGAGCCTTTACGTAAATATTCACCGGTGATTTCAGCTAGTTTGCCGAACATCACAACACGGTGCCATTCAGTACGCTCTTGCTGTTGACCTTGTTGGTCTTTCCAAGACTCACTTGTCGCCACGGTAATGTTGGCTACGGCATTGCCATTCGGCATGTAACGTACTTCAGGATCTTGTCCTAAATTACCGACCAAAATTACTTTATTGACACCACGACTAGCCATTGAAATCTCCTGCGACATTCATTAAATTTTTACTAATTGACAGAGCCTAACACAGCTCTGGCTTCTCTCAAATCGAAATGGTCATCTACTTTTAAATAAGCCACTTTCTCTTCGAGTACAACGATAGCTTCTGACACACCGGTCAATGCCGACAGCTCAGTAGCCATCACGACTGCGCTCTGTTTATCGCTCACATTGGCTTCTAATGTGTAACTCTTGAGTAGCACTGGATTTTTCATGCCGAAGGTCAACAGAAACCACAGGCACATTAAGCCTAATGCGACCGCAAATACCCCTGATGCACCGACCAGCTGATAGGCGCCACCGCCTAATAAACCACCACAAAATGCACCTAAGAATTGACTCGTCGAATAGACGCCCATTGCCGAGCCTTTGTCGCCAACAGGGCAAAATTTAGCAATCAAGCTAGGTAGCGATGCCTCAAGGTAATTAAAACCAGTAAAGAACAACACCACAGCAATGCTTAATACCACTAGATTGTTGGCAAACAGTGCCATCGAACCTAACGCGATCATCATGATAATGAGCGCTACTTGGAACATACCTTTAGTATTATTGCGTTTAACCCCAATAATAATCAGCGGCACCATCAAGAAGAATGCTCCCATAAAGGCCGGAAAGTACAACATCCAATGCTCTTCTTTGGCAAGACCGGCATCGACCAAGTCGAGCGGCAGCGCAACGAAGACCGCGGTTAATACCAGGTGCAAAATAAAAATACCGGCATCGAGTCTAAACAGTTGCGGGTCTTTCAACATACGCTTTAATTTTTCAGGTGCGGCAACGGTGTCACCTTTAGGCGCCTGCGAAATCGGATTAGGCACTAAAAGTTGCACGATAAGCATACCTAACAGCGCCAGCCCAGCGGTCATAAAGAATAGGCCTGACAAGCCTAAATGCTGCGCCACAATCGGACCAACGAGCAATGACAAGGCAAACGAGAAACCGATACACATACCGATAATCGCCATTACTTTAGTGCGCTGCTCATCGCGGGTTAAATCTGCGGCCAAGGCTAAAACAGCGGCGGCAATCGCCCCCATGCCTTGCAAGGCTCGCCCGGCCACCACGCCATAGATAGTGTCGGCATTGGCTGCCACTAGACTACCAAGAGCAAAGATCAGTAGTCCGATTAAAATAATCGGTTTACGACCAAATTTATCAGATAAGATCCCCATCGGGATTTGAAGAATTGCTTGCGTTAAGCCGTATGCGCCAATGGCAATACCCACCCATAAAGGCGAAAAGCCTTCTAAGTGTTGTCCATAAAGTGCAAACACAGGCATGATCATAAACAAGCCCATCATGCGCAATCCAAACACACTGGCTAAAGAAAACGCGACTTTTTTTTCTGTTTTGGAAAGTCCGTTATTGGCCATGCCCCCGCCCTGTTCAGTGAACTTTAAATTGGTCGCGCAGTTTATCACGAAGTTTTTCAATAGCCCAAAAGTAAAAAGCAAAGATGCAAAGTCAAACCACCTTTTAGACGCCAGCTTCTGAACACTTTGATATTAAAGCCGTTAATCTAGATAACTACGATAAATCTTGGACCACTCCTACAATTGATAGCCAGTTCTGTCTATTTCCTGTGGCAATTTTGTGAGATACTTAACCACTTTTTTCGGCTTTGAGATCTGAACGCTAGATGGAATATATTGAAGTTCGTGGTGCTCGTACCCACAATCTTAAAAACATCAACCTGACTATTCCTCGTAACAAACTAATTGTCATCACGGGGTTGTCAGGTTCGGGCAAATCTTCTCTTGCTTTTGATACGCTATACGCTGAAGGGCAACGACGTTATGTCGAGTCATTATCAGCTTATGCGCGTCAATTTTTGAGTTTGATGGAAAAGCCAGATGTTGACCATATTGAAGGCTTAAGCCCTGCTATTTCTATCGAGCAAAAATCAACGTCTCATAACCCGCGCTCAACCGTGGGTACGATTACCGAAATCTACGATTATTTAAGACTGCTGTTTGCCCGTGTCGGCGAGCCACGCTGTCCAACTCATGGCAAACCGTTAGCGGCACAAACGGTTAGCCAGATGGTCGATAAGGTACTTGAATTACCTGCCGACAGTCGTCAAATGTTGCTGGCTCCGGTCATTAATAACCGTAAAGGCGAACACGTAAAACTGCTAGAGAGCCTATCTGCACAAGGCTACATTCGCGCTCGAATCGACGGTGAAGTCTGTGACTTAAGCGATCCTCCAGAGCTTGACCTGCATGTTAAGCACACTATCGAAGTGGTCGTTGACCGCTTTAAAGTCCGTGATGATATTAAACAGCGTTTAGCCGAGTCATTTGAAACTGCGCTGGAGTTATCTGGCGGTATAGCCAAAATTGCCTGCATGGACCCCGTCGAGGGCAAAGCCAAAGCAGAGGAACATGTTTTCTCGGCCAACTTTGCTTGCCCTGTTTGTGGTTACTCAATGGCTGAACTCGAGCCTAGAATTTTCTCGTTTAATAATCCAGCTGGCGCATGCCAAACTTGTGATGGTCTCGGCGTACAACAGTTCTTCGATCCCGAAAGAGTGATCACGAACACGGAGTTATCACTTGCTGGCGGCGCTATTCGCGGCTGGGATAGACGTAACTTCTATTACTTCCAAATGCTCACATCATTAGCCGGGCATTATAAGTTTGATATCGAAAAGCCGTTTGAACAGCTAACCGATGATGTACGCAAGATCGTACTTTATGGTTCTGGTAAACAGAGTATCGCGTTTAAGTACATTAACGATCGCGGCGATGTTGTGGTTAGGAATCACCCCTTCGAAGGGATCTTAAACAACATGGACAGACGCTACCGTGAGACAGAGTCTAATGCGGTACGTGACGAGCTAACTAAGTTTATCAACACGCAGCCGTGTCAAAGCTGCGGTGGCTCTCGTCTACGTGAAGAAGCCCGTAATGTGTTTATTGGAGAGATGAACTTGCCCGTATTGACCCAATGGTCAATCGGCGAAGCCATGGAATACTTCGATCAGCTTGAGCTAACGGGTCAACGTGCACAAATCGCAGACAAAATTCTAAAAGAAGTACGCGACCGTTTAGGTTTCTTAGTCAATGTTGGTTTGAATTACTTAAGTATCTCACGCTCTGCCGATACCCTTTCAGGTGGTGAAGCGCAGCGTATTCGTCTTGCAAGCCAAATTGGTGCTGGCCTTGTTGGCGTGATGTACGTGCTCGATGAACCATCGATTGGTCTACATCAGCGTGATAACGAACGCTTATTACAAACGCTTATTCACCTACGTGACTTAGGCAATACGGTTATCGTGGTCGAGCACGATGAAGATGCCATTCGAATGGCCGACCATATTATCGATATAGGACCTGGCGCTGGTGTTCACGGTGGCCAAGTTATCGGTGAAGGTACGCTGCAAGATCTACTTAATTGCAAAGAGTCGATTACCGGTCAGTACCTTTCTGGCGAGAAACAAATTCATATTAAGACTGAACGCACTCAATACGATCCTAACAAATTGATTGAGCTATTTGGTGCATCGGGTAACAACCTTAAAGATGTCGACCTGCAAATTCCTGTCGGCTTATTTACTTGCATTACCGGCGTGTCTGGCTCAGGTAAGTCGACATTGATCAACGACACTTTCTATAAGATTGCGCACATACAACTTAATGGCGCTACGGTTGATGAACCGGCTCCCTATAAGAGTATTGTCGGCATGGACCATTGCGATAAAGTCGTCGATATCGATCAGAGCCCTATCGGCCGCACACCGCGCTCAAATCCTGCCACTTACACGGGTATTTTTACCCCTATTCGTGAACTGTTTGCAGCTACGCAAGAATCGCGTACTCGTGGTTACCAACCGGGACGTTTCTCGTTTAACGTCAAAGGTGGACGCTGTGAGGCTTGCCAAGGTGATGGCTTAATCAAGGTTGAGATGCATTTCTTACCCGATGTGTATGTGCCGTGTGATAACTGTAAAGGTCAACGCTATAACCGCGAAACCTTAGATGTACGCTTTAAGGGTAAGAATATTCATGAAGTGCTACAGATGACAGTTGAAGAAGCACGTCCGTTCTTCGATGCCATTCCTGCGGTCGCGCGTAAACTGCAAACCTTAATGGATGTCGGTTTGTCTTATATTCGCCTTGGGCAAAGTGCAACGACCTTGTCTGGTGGTGAAGCTCAGCGTGTTAAGCTCGCCAAAGAGTTATCTAAGCGTGATACCGGCAAAACGTTATATATCCTTGATGAACCAACAACGGGTCTTCACTTTGCGGATATTCAACTGTTATTGGATGTATTGCACCGACTCAAGTCACACGGCAATACCATAGTCGTCATTGAGCATAACTTGGATGTGATTAAAACTGCCGATTGGATTATTGATCTCGGGCCTGAAGGCGGTTCAGGTGGTGGTACGATTCTAGTAACAGGAACTCCAGAAGAGGTTGCTGAACATAAAGAGTCCCATACCGCACGCTTCTTAAAGCCGTTGCTGAACAAGTCTTAACGTATATTGATTAGTTAATGCATTTTAGACTCTCTCTCTTAAGCTTGGGCCTGGTGTTTACACTTGGCCTACTGCTTACCGCTGTTGTTGACCCCCTATTTGGTAACTGCACTTTGCATAAGGCGCGAGTAATCAGTAGTGGTCAAGAATCCAGTACCATTGCACTGCCGGACGGCAGCGTTGCTCGTGTGCCTGTGGGTAACCTAAAAGAGCAGTCCCTGATTAAAGTCGGCGCAAAACATCGTTTATTTTCTCAGGTACCCGTTTACAAAGTAAAAGCTATCGAGCTTGTAGAAATCAATAACAACGCCATCGAAGTGAGTAAAATCTAGTCGCTAAATCCCCCCTTAGACGCTAACCTCAATATATTAAAATAGGGTTAATATCTAAGGGAAAATGGATGCAGCGCTTACTGTTATCAATAATAATTTCATTAGTGCTTACCTCTTGTGCTAACCAGCCAAGCTGCAATAAAGCCCCATTAATTAGTTGGGCAGATCCTGTCACTATCTCTACCGACCTCAACACCCTTACCAGCGTCGCTATGTCTGGCCGGAAAACGGGATCAGAAGGTGCGGCATTAAGCAGAAGCTTTCTTCTACAGCGCTTCGAGCAAATAGGCCTTAGCCCTTGGCAAGGCCGGTATCAACATCCATTTAGCTACCGCCGTTCATTTAGCAATAAAGTGGGTATCAATTTAATCGGAGCTATTGCTAGCAATAATGGCAGCAAGCAATGGCGCATCATTATTGCTCATTACGATCACTTAGGCGGCAATGCTAATCGCTATCACCCTGGCGCCGATGACAATGCCTCTGGTGTCGCGGGCTTACTGCAGCTGGCACAACAGGCAAAAAACCAAGGCAGTGCAGTGAACCTACTGTTTGTGGCAACCGATGCAGAAGAACCTGGGCTTTACGGAGGCTATGCCTTAGTCGATTCATTAAAGCGAGCTAGCTCCTCTCCACAAATTGAACAGATTGAATTGGCAATCAATCTCGATATGATAGGCCGACCTGATAGACACAGCGCTATCTATATAGAAGGCACGAGACGCTTCGAATCATTCTCTAAAATGCACAGCAGCATTACACAATACAACCAGATGTGCATCCGCACTCGGCAGCCAAGAGCCTTCGATGGTTCAGTCATTACCACCAACTTCTTAAAAGCCTCCGATCATTACCCTCTGCATAAAGCCGGCATTCCTTGGCTCTACTTTGGCGTTCCCAGGCACAGGGACTATCATCAGACATCCGATACCGCCGATAAAATAAATATTCAATTTGTTGCAGCAGTCAGCGAATCCGCTTACCAATTATTAAAAATAGAGGCTTCATTGTTAACATCTCGCCATTAAAATTCGACAAGTGGTCACTATTTACACATGATCATCAGTTATCTGGCCTACTATTTGCTATGAAAACGCATTAAATCGCAGGATTAATTGGTATTACCAATTATACGCTGCTATACTAGTCGGCTTATTGATACGTTTTGGTGCGGGAAGTCGACACGGGGTTGATTTTCTGTCTATTAAAATAAGCACAAATTATGTGCTCCGCTATACCACAAGGCTACAACCCATGTCATCCAATGAAAAAACTTTCCGCGAACTCGGTCTTGCCGAGCCTTTGTTGCGTGCTCTTGATGAGCTCGGTTATGAAAAACCAACACCTATTCAAGCCGCGAGTATCGACCCTCTCATGGCTGGTAAAGATATTCTAGGTCAGGCGCAAACGGGTACAGGTAAAACAGGTGCATTCGCACTGCCTCTACTAAATAGCATCGACCCAAATACAAATGCACCACAAATTCTTGTGCTAGCACCGACTCGTGAACTTGCGGTTCAGGTTGCAGAAGCTTTCGTTAGCTACGCTAAGTTCATGAAAGGTCTACATGTTCTGCCAATTTACGGCGGACAAAGCATGCAGCAGCAGCTAACGGCTCTGCGTCGTGGCCCACAAATCATTGTCGGTACTCCTGGCCGTGTAATGGACCATATGCGTCGTGGCACACTGAAGCTTGATACATTGAAAGCTATGGTGCTAGACGAAGCCGATGAAATGCTAAAAATGGGTTTCATCGATGATATCGAATGGATCCTTGAGCACACGCCAAAATCTCGCCAACTTGCACTTTTCTCAGCAACTATGCCTGAGCAGATTAAGCGAGTTGCGAACAAGTATTTGGCTGAACCTGTACACGTTAAAATTGCGGCGACATCGACCACTGTTGATACGATTGAACAGCGTTTTGTACAAGTTTCACAACACAACAAGCTAGAAGCACTAGTACGTGTTCTAGAAGTAGAGAAGACTGAAGGTATTATCATCTTCGTTCGTACTCGTAATAGCTGTGTTGAACTTGCTGAGAAGTTAGAAGCCCGTGGCTATGCTTCATCACCACTACATGGTGACATGAACCAGCAAGCACGTGAGCGTGCTGTTGACCAGCTTAAGCGTGGCCAACTTGATATCATTATCGCAACTGACGTTGCGGCACGTGGTCTTGACGTTGAGCGTATCGGACACGTAGTTAACTACGATATCCCACACGATACTGAAGCTTACGTTCACCGTATTGGCCGTACAGGCCGTGCTGGCCGTACTGGTATGGCGATTCTGTTTGTTACACACAGAGAAATGCGTATGCTACGCACTATCGAACGTGCGACTAACAGCCGTATCGCTCCAATGGATATCCCAAGCCCAGAAACAGTGACCGAACGTCGCCTTTCTCGTCTAGGTGAGCAAATCGCTGAAATTATTGCTCAAGATTCTTTAGACTTTATGAAAGGCGCTGTAGCTCAACTTTGTCAACAGCTAGAAGTTGATACTGATGTTCTTGCTGCCGCTCTGTTACAACAAGTTCAGAAAGATCGTCCACTACAGTTGAGCTCTATGAACGAGCGTCAACGTGATACTCGTGATGATCGTAACTCTCGTGATCGTAATGACCGCAATGATCGTAATGACCGCGGCCCACGTGAACGTAGCGACCGTCCACGTCGTGAGTCTCGCCCAACACCTTCTAACCTAGGTGCAGCGGATTCATTGAAGGACAATCCAGATGTTAAGATGTGCCGTTACATCATCGATGTAGGTCGTGACAATGGTGTTGGTGTGGGTAATATCGTTGGCGCCGTAGCTAACGAAGCAAACATCGACAGCCGTTACATTGGTCAAATCCAATTGTTCGATCAAGTGACTGCAATTGACTTGCCAGATGGCATGCCAAAAGAAGTACTACAGCACCTTAAGAAAGTGCGTGTATGTGGCCGTCCACTAAACATCCGTGAAGCTGCTGGCGAAACGTTTGCAAACACTTCTGGTGGCGACAGCCGTCCACCACGTCGTCCACGCAGTCCAAGTGGCGAGCGTAGCGGTGAACGTAGCGACCGTCGTCCTTCTGGTGACAGAAAGCCGCACCGTAAAGGTCCAAAAGACGCTGAATAAGTCTTAATGTTTGGAACAAATCGTTTCAAGCAAGATATTAAAAAAGGAGCCTAATGGCTCCTTTTTTGTTTTCAATTTTTAATTCACCTGCTTAGTTAACTCAATAAAACGATAGCAACTTCCCTTTTAGGTTTTACTTTTGAGCTTAAGCAACAACGCTAACCTGCTTCAATTCCCTACGCTTTTGCCAAATCGGCGACAACTGTACAGCGATGACAGACGCCACAATCAACACGATTCCAGTAAACGAGAGTGGATCAATAAATGCCCCCTTTATCAAATCACTCCACCAACCTAAACTCATCACCACTGCAGTTAAGCCTAAGCTGATCACAGGAGTCAATGCCAACATGGCGCTCACCTGCCCTGTAGGCCAATACTTCATTGACTGGCCAAAACAACCATAAGCGATCAAAGTGTTAATGGCACAGAAGATGGCAATCGCCCATTCACTTGAGTTCATGGTTTCAAACTGACTTAAATCACTAAAAGGTGCCATGGCAAAAATGCCAAAAAAGTAGATAAATAGCAGAATATTATTGGGTGATAAGCGCTTAATCATCGACTTTTGAATCAAAGCGTAGCTGGCCCAAGACAGTACTGAAAACTGAACTATCAACACCCCTTTCCATACCTCTGATGGTCCAGCTCCTGACAAACCAGCTCCTGACAAACCAGAGTTTGAAAAGCCTAAATAGGGATGGAAGAACATCAGCATGCCTAAACCTAAGGTCGCAAAACAACTCAGTTGTAGCGCATTTAATCGCTCTTTAAAAAATAACACCCCACCAAAAGCCAGAAAGAATGGAGCTGTTTGAAAGTTAAGCTGAGCAGAACCTGGCGCCAAATACTTAAGCGAGTAGACAAAAGATACGTAGTTGAAAATTAACAAAACACCAGCCAAAATCAATTTTAGCCAAGACTGTTTATCGAGTCCCTTAAACTGTTTGATGCTACCGCTAAAGTACTGAATAGCAAAACTCACTACTAGAGCGACTAAGAAACGGAACCAGGTTAAGGTAACGGCATCAATAAATTGACCCGATAGTTTTAATGCTATCGGTAAAATGCCCCAAAAAAGTACTGCGACTGAAATAAAGATAAAACCGAGTTTAAACTCTGAGCGCTGAGTAAGCGGATCCATGAGATATGGCCATTGAAGAAATAACAAGATCGGGATATTGCCTGATTGATAACGCTTGGTCTAGTGAGCTAATCAATTCTCTTATAGAGATTATCAGCTTTGCTCTGAAGCTCTTTAAGCTTCAGCAAACAAGACTTACAAATACAATTAGTTCCGTCCAAATTTGCTAGTTCATCAGCCTCTAAAATATTCGCTAATAAGTTCTTGTCTGGAAACTCTTGTTTACTGCACCAACATTGCGCGATACCGGCACCAGATTGCGCAGCACAATGATTAAGTCCCTGGCATAGAGGGCAGCGATTATCGTTATTGAGTGTTACTTGATGACTCATTCAGTTGAACTCACAATTGTTAACGGTCTGCAGGATGGTTAATCCCATCCATTACCGGGATATCCCCAAGATTATAGGGGTTAACCCCCTCAATACAAGCCACGTTCACGCCAAATTGCTTAGGGTTTGAGCGTCGCTGGTGATGAGTATAGATCCCACAGACCTGGCAGAAATAATGCTTCGCAGTTAACGTATTAAACTGGTAAAGGGATAATTTATCTGCTCCCTTAATAATCGTTATACCATCGAGTGATACTGACGTGACCACAGCCCCCCTTCTACGACACATAGAGCAATCACAACGACGCAAGTCTACAAGCCCATGAGGTAAACTCAGTCCTAGCTCGACTTCGCCACAATGGCAACTCGCGGTATAGGTATATTGCATTAAGCTCCCTCTCTTTGCTAAAAAACAAAGCGGGTCCTTATATCGGACCTCGCAATGCTAAACCTATCTCTATCGAATTATTACTCGCCTTTTTTAGGGTTATTCTTATAAGCCTTACTACCCATTACGGCCTGCCCCTCAACATGTTGGCCATAATAACCTTGGTGGTTATGATACTCTTGTTGCAGCTTGCTAATATCATCCTTAAAGCGCGGGTCTTGAGGCCGCTCATGAGCGTTAATATAGGCCGCTACATCCCAAGCTTGTTGATTGGAGAGCTGAATGCTCTTACCAAACGGCATATTCTCATAGATGAAGTAGGCTGCAGTGTTCACCCTATGCATGCCTGCCCCCCAATTAAAGCTCTGTGGCCCCCATATTGGAGGTAGAGAATACACTCCAGCAGTCTCATAGCCTTGACCATCAACATTGTGGCAAGACTGACAGTGGGCCTCATAAACCGCTTTACCCCGCTCTGGCGAGTAAGCTTGCTCTGGTGCAGGAATTTTCGGATAGGCTCTGCCAGGTAAATTAGCGCGCTGCTCAAGCGTCATCGCATTTTTGACCGCCGCTGGGAATGGAAAATCCTCGCGCTTGCCACCCTTTAATAGATCCGCATCACTTAACTCCGGTACCTTTGCAGAAAGGCCCGCCATGTCCATTAAGCCGCCCATCCCCAACCAATAAGAATAGGCCGATAAAGCAACTAAGTCTTCGCTACCCGAAGCTGGCGGCTTACCATTCATAGAATAAGTAAAGCAGCCTTGGAGACGATCTTGATAGGTATTCACTTTGTCGTTTTTCTTACGATAGGCAGGATAGGCAAAGTAAGCTGCCCATATGGGAGCGGCGTTCGCTTTACGACCCGCATCCATATGACAGTTTGAGCAGTTAAGCTCATTACCTACATATTGGCCGCGCATCTGTTGTGAGTTAACAAAAAGCTGATAGCCTCGGCGAACTTTGTCGCCAAATGCTCCCTCAGGAATACTCGTCAAAGGACGCGGAACCAAGTATTGCTGGCCATCCTTCTTCGCAATGGCACCAAGCTCTGCTTGCTTGTCGGGTAAAGTCTCAGCTTGAGCGGCAAAATTAAAGGTGAGTAAAAGCAAACTTAATTGAGCTATTTTCATGGTTTGCTCCTATTTCAATGTGGCAAAATATTGTGCTAATGCATCAATTTCGGCAGCGGTGAGCTTATCCGCAACGGTGCCCATCACCTTATCCGGATCGCCACTGCGCGTACCGTTTTGCCAAGCTAACAGCTGACTTTTAAGGTAAGAAGCCTGTTGACCTGCCAAACGTGGAAACTCAGCAATGCCTAGACCTGATGGGCCATGACAAGTCACGCAAGCTGGAATAGTACGACTCCAATCCCCTTGGTAAACGAGCCTCTCGGTAGGGTCCGTATAACTCACTATCTCCCCTCTAATGTGCGGAGTCACTACAGGAACATCTTGCGCGGCAAAGTAATCGGCAACCTCTTTAATCGCTGGGCCTTGAACTGTCATCGCCATCGGCGCCATGGTGGCATTTTGTCTTTTACCAGATTGAAACAGTACTATTTGGTTCACAATATAGTCTGCTGAAAGACCGGCTAACCTAGGACCTAGTGGCTCAACGCCTTGCCCTTGAGGCCCATGGCAACTACCACATAACGCCGCTGACGGCGGCATTGCTGCATAAGATGATGTGCTCGCTATCAGCAAGGCCATCGTAATTAATCCACGTTTCATTGTCACTGCTCCCCCTAAAAGATTAACCATAGTGCCTTCGTTTATTAAGCTCAAGATAAATAAGAAAAAGTAGTCGTTAAACATTTTTTTGACTTGCGTTGCCATAAAAAGTATTTGCAACAAAAAAAACCAACAGCCTATTCCTAGACTGTTGGTTTAAATGCACTGATTGATCAAAGCTACTTTTATTTAATCATTCAACTAGCAGGAACAAATTACTGACCCGGACGAACCCCTAACGTGTGGCAAATTGCGTAGGTGAGTTCGGCACGGTTTAATGTATAGAAGTGGAAATCTTTTACGCCTTCACGAGATAAGACTTTAACCATATCAATCGCCACGTTAGCCCCCACCATCTGACGGGTTGTAGCATCATCTTCTAGACCTTCAAACTGGCGGTGCAGCCAGCTAGGAATAGAGACATTGGTCATCGCGGCAAAACGCTTAGTCTGATTAAAGTTAGTCACAGGTAATATGCCTGGTACGATTTCAGCATCGATACCCGCCGCTGCGCAGCGATCACGAAAACGTAAATATGACTCTACATCGAAGAAGAATTGAGTAATCGCGCGGTTAGCACCGGCATCGATCTTCTTTTTCAAGTGAATAAGGTCGGATTGAGCATTACTCGCATCTGGGTGCACTTCAGGGTACGCAGCGACTGAAATATCAAAATCTGCGACCGAGCGTAGCAGGCGCACCAAATCATTAGCGAAGCGAGTTGGCTTAGGGCTGCCATCAGGCAAGTCACCGCGAAGGGCTACAATGTCGCGTATACCACTGTTCCAGTAATGCTTAGCCAACTCTTTTAACTCTTCATCGCTCGCATCAACCAAGGTTAAATGCGGCGCGGCCAGTAAGTCAGTTTCTTTTTGAATACGCTCAATCACGCCGTGAGTTCTATCGCGGACACCGGAGTTAGCGCCATAAGTCACCGAGACAAACTTAGGATTTAGTGGCTCTAAACGGCGAATGGAGTTCCAAAGTAACTTTTCCATCTCTGGAGTTGAAGGCGGGAAAAATTCAAAAGAAACGTTAATGTCACCATTTAGCTCAGATAGGCTCTGGTTTAATGATGTTGCATGTTGTGCGTGATGAAAACCCATTTCTACTTCCTCAACTTCAGCATTAGATTGCAATCCGAAACAGACGTTTGGACGTCTATATGTCCATATACTAGAGAAACTGAGAGTGAAGTCAAGCGCAAAAAGCAGGCAAGTGAGTTTTTTTCTTGAGACAGTAAAAAATCCGCCTTTTGAACAAGATGGTTTAGAGCTGAAAATAAAAAAGGACTCAAACGAGTCCTTTATAACAGCAAAAATGTGAACATTATTCTTGCAGCAAATCTCTGCAAATATGCGCTAGGTCCGACTGCACGGCAGCGGCAGTGACTAAGCGACCGGCTCCTGGCCCACGGATAATTAATGGGTTGTCTTGATAGAACTCGCTGCGGATCACAAACACATTATCACCTGGCGTTAGGTTAGCGTAAGGATGACTGTTATCAACCCATTGCAAACTCACCTCAGCCTTTAACTTACCACCGACGTTATCCAAAGAGGCAACGTATCTCAGTACTTTATCTTGCTCTGCTGCAGCCTCAAACTGTTGCTGCATATCTTCATCTAACTCGCCGATCCGCGATAAAAATAGCTCTAAAGGCAGCTCAGCTAAATGGGCAGGGACTAAAGACTTAAGCTCGATATCTTCAAGTTCAATCTCAAAGCCAATCTCGCGAGCCAAAATGAGTAGCTTACGCTGCATATCGCGGCCGGATAGATCGTCTCTTGGATCAGGCTCGGTGATCCCCAAACCTCTCGCTTCAATAACCAGTTCAGAGAAAGGCTTCTTGGCATCAAAGTTTTCAAATAACCAACAAAGTGTGCCAGAGAAAATGCCGCCGACCGCTTCTATGCTGTCGCCGCTATTATGCAGGTCGTTTAAGGCATGCTGTACTGGTAAGCCTGCACCACAACTTGCGTTATAGCGCCAAAACAGACGACGGTTATCCAGTTGCTGCTTAAGCTCACGGTAAAAAGGTAATGGAGCAGAACCGGCAAGTTTATTGGCACTAACGACATGAATACCACGTGCGAAAAACTCTGGATATTGCAGGGTTAAATCGGCACTGGCGCTAATATCTAGCGCAATAACCTCATCACACTCAAGCTCATGCACCTCATCAAATAGATGACTATATTCCCAAGGCCTTGCATGCTCTTCAAAAAATGGCTTCCAAGTATCGAGCTCAATACCTTCATCGCGAATTAACGCCTTGCGTGAGCTCACTAAACCAACAAGCTCAACACTGGCTTCTAGCTCTTTGTTAAGTGCCGCCTGAGCATTAGTAAACAGATCGATCCAAGCTTCACCAATATTGCCCACGCCCAGCAATAGCACACCAATGCGCTTACGTGGACCAGCGCAGCGACGATGTACCTTTTGCGTTAGCAGGTTAACTTGCCCTTGCGGCACGAGTGTCACGAGACTCATGCCATCGTTAAATAGCGGTCTCGCGTTACGGCTCAATAACCGGGCAAATCCGCGGCGGTAAAGGGTCGCATCGGCGCTCACTAACGCAACTAGGCCTAAGTCTTCGGTGATCTTAATATCACTCACACCTAAGGCTTCACGGTTTGCATCAAGCAGAGCTAACACTTGTTTCTGGTTTTCTAGCGTAACCGTTAATTCAACCCGATTTTGCCCAAGCTCCCAATGTGCAAGCGGGCTCAACCCCGTTTCTTCAAGCAGCGCGATAAACTGCTTAAAATCACTCCTAAGCTCAAGATTAAACAATGCCACACTATTAAGATTGGTCACCACTGGTGCACTTGCCGACGAACTCTTAGGTGCAATCAAGGTGAAGTCAGTATGGGAGGCGTAACTTGAACGCACAGCCAGACTCACTTGGGTATCAAATAGCGGCTGTAAAGTACGGTTATGCAGTACCGGTGAGCCTAAATGGGCTAAACGGTTTGCCTCAGCAAGTGACAGACTACTCAGCAACTTTGCATCGTTGATCTTATTCGGATCGGCGTTAAATACCCCTTCAACGTCTGTCCAAATCGTGACACGCTCAATATCAGCCAAGCTAGCAATCAAGGTGGCGCTAAAGTCAGAACCATTACGCCCTAACAATAAGGTTTCGCCACGCTCATTGGCGCAGATAAAACCCGTAATAATTAGGCGTTCATTTGGGTGCGATTCGGTTATCAGATGCACACGCTCACGAGACTCTTGCACTCGAATTTGTGGCACTGCAGCCTCGTCAGCAATCAGTAAGGTACGAGCATCGACATCAGATGCCGCTACACCAGACTCTCGTAGTAGCGCGGCTAATAGACGCGCAGACCAGCGCTCACCAAAGCTTACGACTTGGTTGCTTTGATAGTCATTAATCGACTCTATCGATAATAGACTTATAAGTTGCGACTTATCGGTCGATAAACGCTCTCTTAAAGAGCGTGCCTGCTCGTTTGAGAGCAACTGCTCAATCAAATTTTGCTGGAAGCTAATCAGTGTCTGTAGCTCTTCTTGCCACAACTGTTTAGTGCCACTTAACTCGAGTAACTTGTACAAGAAGTTAGTGCTTTTACCGGCTGCCGACACCACAACTAAATCGTCGCTATGGCCATGCGTCAGCAGAATATGAGCAACGCGACGGTAACAGTCTGCATCCGCAAGACTTGAGCCACCAAATTTATGTAAGTGACAGCGTGCCATCGTATACCCCTTTAATTAACAAGCGGCTGCAGCATTAAGCGCAGCTTCAATATCGGCAACAAGATCGTCAGCATCTTCGATACCAACAGAAAGACGGATCAGCGTATCTTTTACGCCAGCTTCAGCGCGAGCCTCCGGCTCCATCGCTCGATGCGTCATGGTTGCTGGAACAGCCACCAAACTTTCTACGCCGCCAAGACTTTCTGCAACTGAAAAATAATTAAGATTTTTTAAAAATGCCACCAATTGTGGCTCGCCACCTTCAAGCTCAAAGCTCAACATAGCGCCAAAACCTTTTTGCTGTTTAGCCGCGATTTCATGTCCGGGGTGATCTTTAAGCCCTGGATAATAGATCTTCGACACAGCGTGATGATTGACTAGAATATCAAGAATTCGTTGTGCATTCGCCTGATGTTCACGAATTCGTACTGCAAGTGTACGAATTCCACGCAAAGTGAGATAACTATCAAATGCTGACCCCGTTAGCCCTAATGTATTTGACCACCAATGCAGCAATTCACCGATTTCAGGATCTTTTGCCACGACGGCGCCGCCCACCACATCACTGTGGCCATTGATATATTTGGTTGTCGAATGGATCACGATATCGGCGCCAAGTAATAACGGCTGCTGCAAAATAGGCGATAAGAAGGTGTTATCAACCGCAACTAGCGCGCCAACCTCATGACTCGCAGCACAAATAGACTCAATATCAACGACACGCAGCAACGGGTTCGACGGTGTTTCTAACCATACCATCTTAGGTTTCTGCGCTATCGCTTGATGTAGTGCCTGAGAGTCAGTTTGATCGACCACTAACAGCTTAAACTGACCTTTCTTAGCCAGATTAGTAAACAAACGATAACTGCCACCATAGCAGTCATGTGGAACTACGAGTAAATCATCCGGTCCCAATAAGCTGGTCGCTAGCGTGATGGCCGCCATCCCAGTACAAGTGATCACACCTGTAGCCCCTTTTTCTAGTTCAGCAAGAGCATCACCAAGAATTGAGCGGGTAGGGTTACCCGAGCGGCTATAATCAAAATCTCTTGGATTTTTATGACCATCAAAAGAGTAGTTAGTTGATAGGTAAATCGGCGGCACAACAGCGCCATGCTGGCTATCGGACTCAATGCCTTGACGTACTGCCACAGTGGCTAGTTTACGCTCGGTCATGTACTACTCCTTTTTACGTATTTTCTTATTAGAGATGTCTGGACGTCTAAATGTACCTAAGCACTCCGCCTTCGTCAACCTTTTTAGCCGTTTAGACGTCCATGCATATAGAAATCTATTTGCAATTGTCATAAATAAGAGGCAATAATTTGACTGCACAATTTAAAGGGTTAAAATCTGCCCCGAATTTTGAAATAACAGGTGAGTCAATGACTGAGTGGAATGGCGATTATATCAGCCCATATGCTGAACACGGCAAAAAGAATGAACAAGTGAAAAAAATTACTGTGTCCATTCCTTTGAAAGTACTTAAAGTACTTACCGATGAACGCACACGCCGCCAAGTGAATAACTTGCGTCACGCCACAAATAGTGAACTGTTGTGCGAAGCATTCTTGCATGCATACACAGGTCAGCCACTGCCAAACGATGCCGATCTGACTAAAGATAAACCTGACAGCATGCCTGCTGAGGTTAAACGTTTGATGGATGAGATGGGTATTGAGTGGGAAGAACTTGAATAATCTTCATTGATTATCGACAAATATGATCTCCAGATAAGGACTGCTTAGCAGTCCTTATCTGTTTTTAGGCCCAAACAATTGGTGATTTTCACTGTCACTTCTTATAAACGTATTGGCTATTTAAACTTGTCGCTGTGAGTCGATTCACGGCATCATCTCAGACTAGCTCGCATATATTAGCCCTTAGCGGCTGGATAAACTGATGATCGAACCCGCTACGCTTGTACTCGCCTCACTGATTATCTTTTGTGGCGCACTAACCCAAAGTCTTATCGGCTTTGGCCTAGCAGTGGTTGCTAGCCCCTTACTCTATATTGTCGACCCAAGCCTCGTGCCCGCCCCCGTCATCATGATGGGGTTCTCTATTGCATTGCTTACCCTATTTAGAGAGCGCGGCCAACTTGAGTTCAACGGCCTGCAGTACGCACTGTTAGGCCGTATTCCTGGCGGCATACTCGGGGTGACCTTAATACTCATTGCTCCGCAACCGATTTTAGGTCTGGCGATAGCCGCGATTGTGGCATTAGCGGTTGGTTTAAGCTTGATGAAGTTTAGTATTCCAGTGAATCGATTTAGCTTATTTATCGCAGGCATTTTATCCGGTATTTTTGGCAACATAGCCTCAATTGGTGGGCCGCCTCTTGCCATCTTGCTTTCCGGTAAAGATGCAGGCCAATTTCGCGCCGCCTTATCGGCCTTCTTTATCTTCAGCTCTATGATAGCCCTAATCATATTAGCTTTTGCGGGCCTATTAACTGTTCAGCACTTTTATATCTCTTTAATGCTGCTACCTTCTGTGATTTTGGGATATATCGTGGCGGGGCGATTGGTTGGCAGAGTCGACAAACAAAAAACCAGAGCGTTCACTCTGGCTTTATGTGCGGTTAGTGCACTGATTTTAACCGTTAAGTCGACTATCGAATTGATGGGCTAATCAACGAGAAGAGGTCGACTAGAAATGGTAGGAGGTTTGCAGTACGCCTCCTACCGCATTGTCGTCACCAAACATACCTGTGAAGTCTAAGAAAAACGAATCACCGAAGGCAAAGCCTGAACCCAAAGAATAGAGATTAGCTGTAGAGTCTTTCATATCATGGCGATAACCCACTCGTAGCGACATCCAATCAAAGGCTCTGACTTCACCCCCTAAGCGCCAATATTGGGTACCATCGAGCTCTTTAAACTTCTTATTTTCAATCAGATCGATATCTGTCGTTACCGATAAAATACTCCAGTCATAAGCCACTCCAGCGGTTACCAAAGGCTCTACGCGGTAGGTAAACTTTTGCCCTTCAACTTCTATGGTATCCACATCCTGGCTAATCAAGTTTCTCCCCGACAGACCTAGCGTCAGCCCTTCAAATGGTTGCAAGGCAACACCGATATCGAGGTTAAAGTTAGTCTCATCATTACGGTACTTAACGTCGTCAAAATCACTGGCATCAAAGTTATTCGCATTGGCAATATAGTTATAGGTGTCGACGCGCTGAAACTTTGGCGATATACCCACTGCAATCGGCATATTGACGATAGAAAGTGGAAAACTCAATGCAATACCTAAATCTGATACTGCGCCGCCTACCACTTGCCCTTGAGAGTCTAAATCAGAAATTTGTGGTGGATTATTAGGATCTAAATTATTGAGGGTGTTGATATCTGACTGCGCGATATCTGCAACGCCGACGGCGTTGACATAGCTCTTATAGAAAATTGCCATCGGCATTCTTTGATGCGGAATAGCCACGCTAAAACCAAGCCCCGCACTCGCGTAAGCTGAAGTGCCCTTTAACGACTCTAAATCACCCACTAAATCATCACGAAATTGATTAATATCACCACTATTGCCAGTATCAATCGCATCAGCTAAGCCATCGTATGCGTCAATCAGCGAATCAAACTTATCTATCATGTCATCGCTATCAGCCATATCGATTCCAAGAACGGGCATCAGCAGTACTGCAGAATTATCTTTATGCGCATTAATCGCGAGTAAGGCAGGGTTAACAAATGCCGCCCCCTCTTTATTTGAAGCTGCAACGCCCGCGCCCCCCATAGCATCACTTCGGGCCTCATAATATTCTTGCCCTGCATGGGCTGAAAAGCAATGTAACAAGGCACAAGCTAGTGCTATTTTCTTTAGGTTCATCCATTCCACCTTTTAATGTCCTTAACGCTCTAAGCTGCAATACGACTCAAATCGAAAAAAGGTTATTTTTGTTCTTAAGATATTCTAAGACAAAATTGACTAAAATGGATGACAAAGTTTAACTTTAATAAAACATTTACGTAGCAAGGCGTTTACCACCCCAATCATTAGTCACAAACCGATTAAAGGGGGCTCAAACTTATTTCAATTCAATTTTTTGGCAACGCCACATACTCCATAAAGTGCTGTGTAGTGAAATCAATAAACTGCCTTAATCGAGCTGGCTGAAACTGATCTTTGTTATAAAGCAGATAAAGCGGTGTATCCGATATGGTCCAGTCTTCAAATACATGCACTAATTCACCGCTATCTAACTCCGTGCTACAGTAAATTTCAGGTAATCTGACAATACCATTTCCCGCCAACGCACTGCTTTTCATCACGCGGCCATTTTTACATAAAAAAGTGCCAGCAATCGTGACCTCTGCCTTTTGGTTTTTATCGCTACGAGAGTGATAATTCCAGTGGTATACCGACCCGGTAATACAGGCATGAGTCTTCAACTCTTTTGGATGTTGAGGACGCCCGCGCTTAGCAATATAAGCCGGCGATGCCAGTGTACAATTGGCAATGTCCATCAACTTTCTCGCCACCAAGCCTGAGTCTTCAAGCTCTCCCATTCTGAAGACCAAATCAAACTCATCAAGCACTAAGTCGACTCGCTGGCTACTAAAATCAAGATGGATCTGAATGTTCGGATGTTGGCTCATAAAGTCGTTCACCAGTTGGTTGACGATCTCTTCACCGATATAACCACCAACGCAGTTAATATTGATTTTTCCCTGCAAGTTATGGGCGTTATCAACCGTCTTGGCGACGGCTTGCTCCATAACATCTAAGGCATGTTGGCAGCGCTCATAAAAAAAACTGCCCTGTTCTGTTAATCGCTGCGCCCTTGTTGTGCGAGTAATTAGGGTCACCCCCAAGTAGCGCTCTAATTGCGTTAACTGCTTTGAAAGGTGAGAACGAGAGCAACCTAGCTTTTCAGCCGCAAGGGTAAAACTGCCTTTCTCTGCAATCACGGTAAAGGCGCGAACATCTGCTAAATTTAGGTCTTGATACATGAACGGCAATCCATTTTATCTCGGTATGTTGACGAGCATTAGAAGTCATATGTAAACAATCATATTCTCTATAGATTATATATCAACAATATTGGTTTATATAAAATACTCATCAATCGAGATCCTACCCCCTTATTGAGGCTGATATGAAACAATTAATCGTTATTACAGGTGCATCTTCTGGTATTGGCGCGGCAATGGCTAGAGCCTTTAGCGCTAAGGGTCACCCACTGCTTTTACTGGCACGCCGCATTGAACCTATGCAAGCTCTGGCACTTGAAAATAGCTTATGCGTCAGTGTTGACGTAACTGATGCTGATGCAATGAAAAGCGCTATTGCTGCAGCCGAAGCCAAGTTTGGCCCTGTAGGTTGCTTAATCAATAACGCTGGAGTCATGCTATTGGGCGCTGCGGATGTTCAAGATCCTGCCGAATGGAGTCGTATGCTTAACATCAACGTGATGGGTGTACTCAATGGTATTCACGCGGTTCTTGCTGATATGAAAGCGCGTAAGACAGGCACAATCATCAACGTGAGCTCAGTAGCAGGCCGTAAAACATTCCCGAACCATGCCGCGTACTGCGCTACTAAGTTTGCGGTACATGCACTCACAGAAAATATCCGTGAAGAAGTCGCCTTAGATGATGTGCGTATGGTGACGATTGCGCCTGGGGCAGTTGAAACCGAATTATTAAGCCACACCACCAGCGAAGAGATCAAAGCGGGTTACAACGAGTGGAAAGAGTTCATGGGCGGAGTGATTGAGCCAACAGCGGTTGCAGATGCAGCCGTGTTCGCCTTCGAGCAACCACAAAATGTATGTGTGCGTGAAATCGTATTAGCACCTACGCGTCAACAGCCTTAATCTTCCCTCACACAAGTTAATGCCCTTCCAGTCTTTCTGCTAGGGCGTTTTATTAACAGCAAGTCAACCTAGGTATCACTTTAGGGATAGCTAAAACCCAAAAACGTGACACAGATCTCGCACCAAAAACACTCCGCAAGACAAAAACAGATAATCAAAATTACATCCAAAACAACAAAAACCTTTAAAAACAACAGTAAACACACATACACCAACCTCCATTAGATTTTATTCAATGATATTTTTATCAATTAGATTTTTATCATGAATATGATCGAGCTCAATATTTAACCAAACAACACCTGCTAAATTTAGTAACAACACGGAAGCATTTTTAAAGCATTTAATTAACCATGCAAAGGACGGCGTCAAACCTATAAAAAAGTAAGGAATTGATGATGAAAACAATCAATAAAATCGGCATAGGCCTCGCGATAGCACTGTCTGTCGCTTTGCCAGTCCAAGCCGCTGACGGCGGCAACCCTAAAAAGGGTAAGCACCTTTATAAAAAAGAGTGTAAAGCCTGCCATAGCAAAGGTGATGTGGGGGGAGAGATCACTCCAATGACAAAAACCATGAGCCAGTGGGATCGCTTCTTTAAACGCATGAAGCACAAAGGTGATCAAGAAGCCTTTAATGCGCTATCAGAAAAGGACTTAAAAGATATTCAACAGTTCCTTTATGACCATGCGGCTGACTCAGATCAACCGCAAACCTGTGGCTAAGACCGGTAAGCCGACTTAACACCATTCTTAGATTCTCAGAGTAACCAACAGATAAATTAAAAATGGGGAAAGCCTCAGGGCCTCGTGCTGCCAAAAATCAGCCAAGTCCAGATTGCCCCTCAACATCAATCGAGACAAGACAACAGCAAGATAAGTCAAACCTCGAAAGGAGAGATGTTATGCGTACCCTTATATCACTACTCGTTGCCAATGCTATCGCCTTATCTGGCAGTGTATATGCCAATGAAAACGACGCTCAAAAAATTTCAGATCTAAAGCAACAGCTAGAGGACATCACCAGCGAGATTGACGATCTCAATGATCGCGTCGATAACAATGAGCGCCACTCCGCCCTCGACAGAATTTTGATCACTGGCGACTTTCGTACCAAAGCTCACTCACTTCATTATCAAAACGTGACTTGGAACCCTGCAATAAAGGTCAATTTTAGTGACTTTGGTGCCAAAGCGATGTCCGGCGCATTTGGCATGCCAAATGATCCAAGCTCACCTTTAGGTAAAATGATGGCGGCAGATCCGAATTTAGCGGCGGCATTCCAAAGTGGTCAGCTTCAGGGGATCATGCCTTATGTTTTAGCTCAAAAAACCACTCAAGATATCGATAACGATATTTTTTACACCACAAGGTTACGCCTCAATTTAAAAGCCAAAGTCTGGGACAACGTCAGTTTTGCGGGCCGGCTCTCTATGTATAAAAACTGGGGCGACTCTACCGGAGTGCAAGTATTCGATTCTTGGCGCTCATTTACCATGGATGGCACCAGCAGCGGTAACACCAGTGGCGACTGGCTAAGAGTCGAGCGCGCTTATTTCGACTGGAAGAACATCAACGGTTCACCATTCTATCTCTCGATTGGACGTCGGCCCTCAACCTATGGCCCGCCTACCCAGTACCGTGAAAATGAAAAGCGCGGTGGCACGCCATCAGGTCACTTGGTCAACTTTAACTTCGATGGTGCCACATTAGGATACAAGCTCGGAGAATTGACCGGAGTCGATGGCCAAGTTGTGCGTATCTGTTATGGCCAAGGCTTTGAATCCCAGTGGGGTAATGGCGAAATGTTTGGCGATATCGTCACCAAAGATACTCACTTAGGTGGCTTTAATATTGATGCGATAAATGATGGCAAAAACTTTCTTCAATTCACCCTCTTTGGCGCCAAAGATGTCAATGATGGCTTTAAAGGCACCATGGCCTTCCCGACTCAGCTAGCGGGCATTTTTGCGCCAACTATGTATCAAGATATGCAGAAGTTCAGCAACTTTAACTTTGAAACTCGAGTACAGCCCAGCGGTGTTATTGGCGATATGTTCTTAGGTGGGATCGGCTTTGCACGTGAAGAAGATAATGACGTGAAATGGTTCGTCTCTGGCGGCTGGACACGCGCTGATGGTAACGGCAATGCAGGTATGTTTGGTGGCATGTTAAGTGATGCCGTTTTTGAAGCGCAGCTCAATGCCGATGGTAGTGAGATTATTATGATGGCCGCTAATGCAGAAGATAGCGATCCTAAGGATGGCTACGGTGTCTATGTCGGTATTCAGATCCCGGCGCCTTACGGCAAGGTTGGCTTTGAATATAACTATGGCTCTGAATACTGGACTCCATTCACTCAGGCGCAAGATGACCCTATCGGCAGCAAGCTAGCCACTCGAGGCCATGTCGGCGAAGCCTATTACATGTTTGATATCAATCCACGTATGTTTATCAAGCTTGCTGGTCTCTACTATGACTTTGAATATACGGGTAGCGGCACGCCTGTGGGAGCACCTCAAGATATCGATGAGGTTATCGCTGGCACGGCTTACTCAATGTTACCCGTCGTCGACACCGCCTTTGATATTAACGCCTCTCTCACCGTCAACTTCTAACAAAAATGGATTCCCCCTCGGCTAATTACCGAGGGGATGGAGATTCGTCATGAAAACCATAGCTATCACACTCAGCCTGCTCACTATACTCCTACACTGCACTAGCACCTGGGCAGCCCAAGACCATAGTGAGTTTATCCAAGGGCCATTTGCAACGGGTTCAGACGTTACAACTCAGTGCATAGAATGTCATGAAGATCATGCCGCAGACTTTATGAAATCATCACACTGGACCTGGGAGCTAGAGCAGTCTCTTCCTGGGCGCAGCGTAAAGCGTGGCAAGAAAAATACCATTAATAATTTCTGTGTTGCCATCTCCAGTAACGAGCCCCGCTGCACAAGCTGTCATGCGGGTTACGGCTGGAAAGACAATAACTTCGACTTTACCGATATGACCAAGGTCGACTGTCTTATCTGCCACGACACCACCGGCACCTACGTCAAAGATCCTGCTGGCGCGGGTGAAGTCTCAAAGAAAGTCAACCTTGAACGGGTGGCGCAAAATGTGGGAACACCTGTGCGAGACAACTGCGGAACCTGCCACTTCTATGGTGGCGGGGGCGATGGCGTCAAACACGGCGATCTTGATTCTTCTATGTCTTACCCAGACAAACGTACCGATGTGCATATGGATACTGACGGTAATGACTTTCAGTGCCAAGACTGTCACGCCACGCTCAATCACCAAATAACAGGTAATGCCATGGGCGTCTCACCTGGAGGTAATAACCCAATCGGCTGCGTAAACTGTCACGAGAGTGCGCCCCATGAAAACAGCAAGCTTAATGAGCACAGTCAAGCGGTTGCCTGCCAAACCTGTCATATTCCTGAATTTGCTAAAAACGAACCAACAAAAATGAGTTGGGACTGGTCAACCGCGGGCTCTGACCGGGAACAAACCCGAGATGAATATGGCAAGCACAACTACATGAAAAAGAAAGGTGACTTCGTATGGGCTAAGAATGTTATACCTCAATACGCCTGGTATAACGGTAAAGCCGATGCTTATATGGCTGGCGATAAAATACAGCCTAACGCTGTCACTAAGCTGACTCATCCTTTAGGCAACATCAAGGATCCTAAAGCCAAAATCGCACCTTTTAAAGTACATACGGGTAAACAGATCTACGACAAGAAGTTAAATATCTTCATCACCCCAAAAGTCTTTGGTAAAGATGGCTACTGGAAAACTTTTGACTGGGATAAAGCAGCCCAACTGGGCATGGCGCAAAATCAAACTATGGCCGAAAAAGGACTTAAGTACAGTGGTGAATATGATTTTGCTGCCACAGAGATGTGGTGGCCAATCAACCATATGGTTTCACCTAAGGAGGATGCCCTCAAGTGTAAGGATTGTCATAGCAAACAAGGCAGACTCGATTGGCAAGCCTTAGGCTATGACGGAGATCCGATGAAAGTGAAAGCAGGCCAAAAACACGCAAAATAACATTAACAGCAACGGATAATCATCAGTAATAACGACCCATAATCCTGCCAACTGACCTTGCAGAGGCTCCTGTAGTAAGGTGATTCGTCAGCCAGCATTATCGACATCCGCTGGCTGACTCTTTTTCATTATGCCTTTTAGTTAACCGCCTCTCCCCCTTGTGCACCCATAAAGAAAACTCTTCTAATGCTTCTTTTTGACTATATTCATGCTGTTAAATTTAAGTTAAGCTACTGTAAACACCCATTTATGGGCTATCATTTAAACACTGTTTTACTCCGTCTAGGATGAGGTCAGCAAATGAGAAAAAACTTAAGCTTAATAAACAGTAATCGGGCTTGGGCCGAACTGTTTCTTTCCTCAATCTTCATCAATTTGCTCTCACTTGCCCTCCCCTTTACCATGCTGCAAATCTACGACCGTATTTTACCGAATCAAGGCTACGGCACCGCAAGTGTGCTGGTCTCTGCCGTTGCTGTCGCTATCTTGCTGGAGTTACTACTACGCTATGCTCGTAGCTGGATGTTGGCGTCATCCGCGGCTAACTTTGAGCTCAAAACGACCACTAACCTTGTTAGCGCCCTGATGCGTTCTGATTACCATCATGTGGAAAATCTCGGAGCGGGTAAGGTTTCTAATGGACTGGCAAGCATTGCTGCCATTCGTGAACTCTATTCAGGCCAAGCCTTAGTTGCCTTGATGGATTTTCCATTTGTCCTGATCTTTTTAGCACTCGTCGCCTATATAGGTGGCCCACTCGTGTTTATTCCCATTATCGTTTGGGCGCTTATTGGGGCCTTGGTGCTAGTGATAGGCCAAAAATTAACCCGAGTCACTGAAGCGTTAGCGCTAACAGATAATGAACGCTCTCGTATGCTGATATTGGTATTGTCGGGGTTAACCACGGCAAAAGCCTTAGCAATGGAGACGCGACTATCGACAACGTACAATGAGATCAATTACCGCCGTCTTGCACTGCAACAACAGGTCGACTGGCTTTCATCCAAGCTACAAGAACTTATTCAAGGCGCATCCCAAGGTACGACCTTATTAATCGTACTGATTGGTTGCTTAGAAGTGCTAGATGGAGATTTAACGACTGGTGGCCTAGCCGCTTGTTCAATTTTAGCTGGACGCGCAATCGCTCCTCTTAGCGCAATCATCAGTTTACGATCTCGACTCGTATCAGCTAAAACGGCCATGTCTCATGTCGATGATTTAGCCAAGCTACCTCTAGAATCCTTTAACGGTCACACTCAGTATCATCAAAAACTCCCCCTTGGGCCGATTACCTTTGAAGCTGCAGCAAGTCACCAAGTAGGCGCAAAACTCGCGAACTTTAACCTGAATATTCCTTCGGGTAGCTTAGTGACTATCACATCAGATCCACTAACCCACGCCAGTTTATTATTGAGTGTTGTTGGCGCATTTCACCATTTAGAGCAAGGAACAATTTATATCGCAGGCATTGCACAGCTAGAGCATAACGCCAACGAATATCGCCAATCAGTCACCTATGTATCCCCCTGGCCCACTCTTTTTGCGGGCAGCCTGCTAGAAAATATGACCATGTTTAGACCGGAGCGAGAATCAAGAGCGATGGAGATAGCCGAAGCTTTAGGTTTGACGGTGAGTATCGCGAAACTCCCCGCAGGTTACCAAACCGAAGTCGGCGTGAATGACAGTCAAATGCTTAATAAGGGGGCGATTAAGCTCATTGCATTGGTAAGGGCGTTAGTGCAGTCACCTTCTATTTTATTACTCGATGAGCCATTGATCTCATTAGATACCGACTCACAGGTGCGCTTGCTGACAGTACTTAAACAGTACCAAGGCAAGATGACCATATTGTGCGCCTCTCACTTTGACACCCTTAACAGTCAAAGTGATTTGCGGGTCAATGTCAGCGCAAATGGCGAGTGTGAAATACTGCCAACAACATCACCGGCACAAGGATGAATATGATGACGACAGATCCCGTAAGTGTTCATTCTGAAAAGCAGCCTGACATGCCAGAGCTAAAACCCATACTCATCAGTTTATTTCAACAGCTTGGACTTTTTGCTCAAGCGACCAACTTAATCAATGACCAAACGTTCCAAGATATTGATACCTCTCAGTTAGCAGGCTTACTCAAGAAGCACCATATCGGCTTTTCAGTGTACAAGTTACACCAGCAAGCCATCGCTCAATCGATCCATCCATTTATTGTGGTACCCGAAACTGAGCCCGCCTTTATTGCTCGCCGCCGTGACGAGCTATTTGAAGCTTTCGATATCGCTACAGATCAATGGCAAAGCATCCAAGAAAGTGCCATCCCTAAACCTGCACACCTGTTTGTTATCGAATACCTGCCAAGCAGTAAACAAAATATTCGCGCCTTTGCCGCGCACATGAGTAAAAGGGCTAAATGGTATCGTCCAGTATTTTGGCTTAGTTTGCTTTCAAGCCTGACAGGCCTGGCTGTTCCCCTGTTTACCATGGCGGTTTACGATAAAGTCATTGGTGGGCAAGCTCCCAATGTACTCCCCAGCATTGCACTCGGCGCAGCGCTCGCATTGGGAATATTAGTCGCCAGCCGATTAACTCGCGCCAATGTATTAGCCACCACCAGCAACCGTTTCGCCAGAGATCTTTCCGATCTGACCTTTAGACGACTACTCAGCATGCCTTTGATGGTGCTCTCTCGAGTGGGGATCTCCAATCATATAGCAAGAATGCGCAACGCTGAAAAAGTACGAACTTTGTTAGCCGGTCCCGGCGGCGCAGGCTTGGTCGATCTGCCATTTACCCTCATCGCCTTTGTAACCATCGCCCTACTAAGTGGTTGGTTAGTCATCGTCCCCATTGTGATGCTATTGCTTTTTTACCTCGTAATGAAAGCTGTTAATAGATATGCACAATCGGCTTCACCGACGATTAGTGGTGATTATCAAAACTCGATTAATGAGCTAGCAAAGAACCTATTACAATTAAAAACCAGTGGAGAAACTGACGGCTGGAATACTAAATTTGCTCGTCAATGCAAAGAGAACTGTCGACAAAACTTTTTATACGCAAAACGCAATGGCCTTAATGCCGCCGTCGCTCATGCAATGAGCCTGCTTACTGCGTTAGTCACCGTATTTACAGGGATTTTCTTGGTGTTAAACCAGAGCATCAGTCCGGGAGCACTCATCGCTTGCGTCATGCTGATTTGGCGGATCACGGGGCCGGCTCAACTGGCTTTTTCCTCCAGCCAAAAAATCACCATGATGGGCTCTGCAATTACTCAGTTTGATCGTTTTATGCAAGCAAGCACTGAACAAAACGAGCTTAGGCTCGATACACCCGATACACATCAAGCACCCGGCATCAGCTTTCAACATGTAACGTTACGCTATTCTGCAGACTTAGAGCCGTCCCTAGCCGGTGTTACCGTCGATATTGAGCCTGGAGAAAACGTTGCGATTATCGGTCCAAATGCTTGCGGTAAAACCTCAATGCTATTGGCGGCGATCGGTGTTGTTGAAGCCCAAGCTGGCTATGTCACAGTCAACAGTAAGAATCTTAAGCAATATGATCCTGAAGCTTTTAGACAGTGGGCCGCTTTTTGTCCTGCAGAACCGGACCTATTTCCTGGCACCTTAGCCGAGAACCTGCGCATAGCAAAACCTGAAGCGACAGATGCGGAGCTGACTAAAGCCTTAAAAGACGCAGGAGCAAACTCACTGCTCAATGCACTTGGAAATGACTTAAACATCAACCTATTTAATCGCGGTCACACGCTTCTCTCTGCCGTTGAAGGTAGCTATATCAGTCTGGCTCGCGCCTTACTTAAGCAGTCCAGATTTATCGTACTAGACGAACCCATTGCTAACCGTAACCCTATAGCTAAGGCGCAACTCCTCAAAACCTTTAGTGAACTTAAAGGACAGGCAACGGTGCTATTTACCAGTCATGACCAAGAGTTGATCCAGCAAGCCGACAAAGTCGTCATTTTAGATAAAGGTGCTGTGGTTTACGCCGGTCCCATTCCAGAACAAGCACCTCAGCAACCACCCGCTGCGTCATCTCAGGAGAACCTCTCTAATGGATAATCGACAACTAGCAAATCGAGTCTGGCCTGAGCACGAGTTTACCGATGCGATTGAGGCGCCCGCGGAGCGAAAGCTGATCAAGCGTATTATTTTGCTTATCACAGGCTCTATCCTGATCATGCTGCTGTGGTCTATTTTCACCCATGTTGAAGAGATCTCTAAGTCCAAAGGCCAAGTGGTACCGCTAGGACATAGACAGGTTATTCAAAGCCGTACAGGAGGCACCATTGCTTCTGTTGAAGTCGAAGAAGGCGATGTCGTTAAAGAGGGCGATATACTTGCCACTTTTGTCTCGATTGACAGTCAATCGGCAGAGGAAGAGCTCGCCAGTAAACGCGCTAATTTACTACTCAAAATTGAACGTTACGATGCCTTTATCGATAAGCGTGACGCCGACTTTACTGAGTTTGCCATTGAGTATCCACAACTGGTCAAGCTACATACCGCCTCACTAAAGCGTATGAATGAGGAGCGCATTGCGGTAGAAAGACTTTCTGAGTCTGGTATTGCTAAGTCCCAAGCTGAAATTGACGGCTTGCAAGCAGAAATTCCACCGTTAAGCGATCAGATTAAAACCGCAGAGCAAACACTTAAGATGATGCAATCGGTCACCGAGGTGCAAGCTGTGTCTAAGCTACGTATTTTAGAGTCTCAGCAAAAACTTGATGCCTATATCCGTGAGCTAAAAAGCATGGAAAGTAAGCAACAAGTGCTGGCCAAAAACTTGCTCAATTTAGAGCAACAACTGAAACAGAAACAAGCAACCTTGCTCAAAGAAGTTGGGGAAAAACGTACCGATGCTCAGGCTGAACTGCTGGGTATTATTGCCCGCTTAAAATCATCTGGATCTCTGGTCTCTGAAAATACCATGACCGCACCCGTCGATGGCATTATTCAATCCATCCCCTCCACGTCATCTGGCAGTGTTATCCAACCAGGTGGTACGGTTGCCGTAATTGTACCTATGACCAAAACCGGCTTAATGGAAGCTAAACTCTCTCCGCGAGATATCGGCTTCGTTCGTGTTGGTCAACCTGTACGGATCAAAATTGATGCCTTTGACTACAGTCGCTACGGCGCCCTTGATGGCATAGTCAAACGGATATCTCCGAGCACCGATGCCGATGAAAAAGGCGGCGTATTTTACAAGGTGCAAATTGCCATCGATAAACCCTATTTTTCCGATAAACCGGGTCAGTTTGATCTAATCCCTGGCATGACTGGTGAAGCAGACATCGTCACTGGAGACAAAACGGTATTTCAATATCTATGGAAGCCTGTATTTACTAACGTAACCGAAGCTTTTGGTGAGCGATAAAGAGGATGTAAATAATGAGTCATGACAAGAATAAGCACACATCAGCCTCTAAAACACCTAATCACGCCACCGATAGCGAACACGCGCAGCAAAAAAAACGCGATCTAAAATCCAAGTTAAAAGCCAAACAACTCGACAAAGATGTTGATCGCTTAAAAGCAAAAGAGCTTCGAGATACCGAGAAAGCGACAAGCATTGGTAATAAAGATCTCGTTGCCGATAAATCTTGGAGCGCTGCCAGTCCCATAGTAGGTGTAGACACTAGCCCCTCAAACAAGGAAGCCACACCTAGCGAAGATCCTCTAGCATCGACACGTTCAAATAATGACAATGTACAAGCTCAAACATCAGCTATCCAGCCCAGTAAAGACGAGCAAGTTACCCCTCCAGCATCACAAGATAGCCAAGATCAACAAACAACAGGAACACGTTTGCATAGCGCTATCCAAACCTCAGGTTTCAGAGCCGGAGCGCATTTTCATGTCACTTCTGATAAAAGCCCCGAATTAAGCACGATTGCACAACCGCTGACCTTTAGCGCAAATGAGCATAATCAGCCTCACTTTACGGTAGCGGTGACAACAGATACTAATGTTCAGCAAGTTAGCACCCTGCAAAATAAACCCGCTTTAACAACTACCGATACTGGCACTGGCACTGGCACTGGCACTGGCACTGGCACTGGCACTGGCACTGGCACTGGCACTGGCACTGGCACTGGCACTGG
>NZ_JBRILQ010000022.1:0-71978 GCF_052977045.1 Shewanella sp. 125m-7 | reverse complement strand
GTTAGACAACAAACCGCTATAGCCCAAATTAGTGCACCAATTATCCGGTGTAGATACGGCCGTGACCGTCCATGACAGGGATGTCATGGCCGAGCTTCCAAGGATGGACTTGCAGCGTGTCACGGTAGTGTCTGCACATATGCCCGCTGCAGGCGCTTGATAACCATGAAGCTACAAATTCAAGCACGCTACCATTTAGCAACGATACTAAAAATGTAATCAGTCTTCATTCGAAGGTAAACACGTTTTGGGGCATTTCCGCGTTAGACATTAAGCCACTACTCCCTAAATGAAACACCAATTATCCGGTGTAGATACGGCAGTGACCGTCCATGTTCTGGTGAGAGATGACGGAGTTATCAAGCTTTCGAGCGAGAGGCAGGGTGCCGAACTGGCTTTTTAGCAGGGATGCTATTCGTCATGGCCGAGCTTCCAAGGATGGACTTGCTGCGTGTCACGGCAGTGTCTGCACATATGCCCGCTGCAGGCGATTGATAGCCATGAAGTAACAAGTTCAAACTGGCCACTTGGTAGCACCAACAAAAAATGTAATCAGCTTCATTCGAAGCCAAAAAAGCCACCCGAAGGTGGCTTTGTAATGCTTGTTTGTAACCGCTATCGATTAACTAGCAATTAGTTCGCGATCTTTAAATCTGGCTTGTCGCTAATTAGGTTCATATCAAAATCGAACTCATCGACTCGAATAGCACGCTCGCGCTTAAGGTTGTAGTCTTGCAGCTGCTTGTGCTCAGCTTCGCTAATCACTTTTGCTTCAAGTGCGGCATTTAAGGTCAATGCAAATCTGATACCTGGCTTAAACGTCTTAGCTCGAATAGCCTTTTTGACTTTAGCAAGCAGCGGTAAACACGCCATTTTAGCTAGGTAAGCTTGCTCATTAATGTCGTTACCATCACCCGCAACAGGCTTAATTAGGTGCGTCAGATTTTTCTTAAACTCAGTATTGAGCTGAGCTTGCTCTGCCAATTCACGCACTAAATTGTCATTGATTTTTGGCATCTTCGCCGAATAAGTCACGGTGATTAAACGCATAAACTTACGTGTAGCTGATGATGGGAAGTTATCTAAGAAATCCAGTAAGGCTTTCTCTGCCTGACAAAGTGACCAGCGGGTAGCGTAGTGGAAGTACGGTGCGGCTTCTTTTTGTTCGCTAGCGCTAAGCTTCTTCTCGTAATAACGAATAGACGCCATAGCTGCGTACAGATAGCTCATCACATCACCAAGACGTGCTGATAGCATCTCTGCTTGCTTGAGTTTACCGCCGAGCACTAATAGCGAGAAGTCAGCGTAAACAGCCAGCTTTGAGGCGAGCTTATGCACTGATTGTTCATAAGGTTTAACTTCGGCAAGGTTTGAACCTGCAGCAGCGGTGAAAGGCAGTAAACCCAGCTTGAAGGCGCGTAAGCTGTTACTCACGCTGTAACCAATTGTCTTACGTAAAATGCTATTAAATTCTTTGTCAGCACCTTTATCGTTTGAGTGGATAGACTCCACCATTGTCTGTAGGTACGGGTGACAACGCATCACACCTTGACCGAAAATCATTAGGTTACGAGTAAGAATATTGGCGCCTTCTACCGTAATCGCAATGGGCTGAGCGACATAGCCAGAGGCTAAGGTATTTTGTGGGCCACACTGAATCGCTTTACCCGCTTGGATATCCATTGCAGAGTCGAGTACATCACGGCCAAGCTCGGTCATGTGATATTTAGCAATAGCGGTGACCACAGAAGGCTTTAACCCTAAACCTAGCCCTTCAGTCGTCAGTACTCGCATCGCTTCTTGCAGGTAAGTCTTACCGGCAATATCGGCGAGCTTTTCTTGAATGCCCTCAAATTTACCAATCGATAAGCCAAACTGCTCACGTACAGCAGCATATTCAGCGGATGATTTAAATGACGCTTGGCTGACAGATACGCCAAGTGCTGGCAATGAGATCCCGCGTCCAGCGCCTAAGCAAGCAACCAACATTGCCCAGCCGCGGCCGATGTTCTTTTGGCCACCGATGATGAAGTCCATCGGGATAAACACATTTTCGCCACGAGTAGTACCGTTATAGAAACGAATGCCCATAGGATCGTGGCGATTACCTAGTTGTACCCCAGGATGTGAGCGAGGAATAAGCGCACAAGTAATGCCCAAGTTTTCTTTACCGCCGAGTAAACCATTTGGATCTTCAACTTTAAACGCTAAGCCTAATACACTGGCAATTGGCGCAAGGGTGATATAACGCTTGTCCCAGGTGACGCTTAAGCCCAGTACTTGCTCACCTTGGTAGTCGCCCATCGTGACAGTACCAATATCTGGAATGCCACCTGCGTCAGAACCGGCTTCGGGGCTGGTTAGTGCAAAACAAGGGATCTCTTGACCTTTAGCAAGGCGCGGTAACCAATAATCTTGTTGCTCAGAGGTACCGTAATGCATCAACAATTCACCCGGACCGAGTGAGTTTGGCACCATGACGGTGACGGCTACAGCCGAGCTTTTAGCGGCAATAGTGGCAACGATGGTCGAGTTAGCATAAGGACTGAATTCTAAGCCACCGAAAGACTTTGGAATAATCAGTGAGAAAAACTTATTTTCTTTTAGGAAGTTAAGAATGTTTTCGGGTAAATGTTTACTACGCTGGATCTCAAAGTCATCGACCATTTCTAGCAAGGTCGCGACAGGACCATCGAGAAAGCCTTGCTCGTCGCTAGACAGTGTCGCGACAGGAATATCTCGTAAGGCGGCAAAGTCTGGTACACCTTGATAAATCGAACCCTCTAACCACACGTCACCGGCATCGAGTGCCTCTTGTTCAGTGGTAGAAATGCTTGGCAATACTTTTTTTAGTTTAGTTCTAATGCTCATATTAAATGCTCGTCCGACCAGAAGTGATGCTTCACATTACGTCACAAAATGAGCGCTAGATCAAATTTTCAAACGATAAATTTAAACGCTTGTTTGGATTTTAACTGGAATTCTGTTTCGTTTTGAAGATTTACGTTAAAAATTTCATAAGCTTACGCGTGTACGCTTAAATGAAATTATTTTTTAGCGATATGAATTTATTAATGAAATATAGTGTTCTAGACAGAAGGCGAACAGTTTAGCGATTTATCCTACAAAAGACTTAATGCTTGTTTTAGCTCCCATAAGCGAGGCAAGTGACACCTCACCTATGGGATTTATGTATTTGTTTAATGGCGCTTAATCTTTTTCTAACACTTGAGTCTGCACGATAACGGCTGTCACTTTCGCTTCATGTACCAATGCTGAATAACGCTCGATGCGGTTGATATTAAAGTCATCCCTGGCATGTTTTGCTCAATGGTGAGGCTAGACTCCCATTTTCTGTTAACAGCTGATACTGACTATGGTGATGTGCGCTCACTCTTGCAATGCATGACCCCAGCGTGAAGCGCCTGAATAGTTTTGCTCAATGGTGAGGCTAGACTCCCATTTTCTGTTAAAGCTGATACTGACTATGGTGATGTGCGCTCACTCTTGCAATACATGACCCCAGCGTGAAGCGCCTGAATATTGATTTTGGCACTGTTGATATCAGTTGTAATACGTCATCACAACAGGTTGCCTGATAGAGAGATTATCGAAGAGTGGTTGCTCTATCGCCGTGATCACAAAATCACTGAACAATAAATTACGGAGCAATAAGTACAGAACAAATAGCCACGTAAGAATAAGCCACATAAGAATAAGTACAGAACAAATAGGCACGTAAGAATAAGCCACGTAAGAATAAGTACTTAACAAATAGGCTCGTAAGAATAATTCACGTAAGAATAAGGGAAGAAGATTAACAGTCCTTCCAAGACTTACCTTATAACACTCAAGGGGAAAGCCATTTGTCAGAGTGCATCTACTTTAAACAAGGGCCTTGCGATGACAAGGTTGGGCGTAAACCTGTCCTCGCTGACTTATTTTCGATGATGGCCGTAAAAGCCTTTAGCAGCGATGACTGGAGAGGCTCATCTCTGCCAAGACTTTTACTAATAACTCATTACTAATGAGACTGTATGGGGAGGAAAACGTTACACATTACCTATTTAGCTTTAGTTTTCTTTGCTAACTCACATACGCTAGCCACTAGTTCATAGTGATAATTTGCGATTCACTATCTGACACATAACGCCATTCCAAAAACTCAGGTGCTTGGCCTTCATAAAACCAAATAACGGCAATCAATAGGCTTTCATGGTTAGCGACTTTAATCTCTTTGGTTAGTTTTCCGTCTGTTAACGGGCCTCTAAATAAACATGAATTAAAGTTGACGGCATATCCGCTACCTTGAGCTTGGTAATCATCACAAAGAGAAAAGTAGCCGCGATCACTATTACCTTTATCTATATCGATTTTTAAGATGTAGGCTGATTGCAACTTGTTATCTGCATCAACGGTTAAATTATCTAGTGATGTTGGATTGGCCGCAGGTTCGGGATCCGTTGTGGTGTCAGTAGTCGTTGTCGTTATAGTCGTGGTCTCAACGGGGACTGGCGTTGGAGTCCCTCCTTCTTCATCACCCCCTCCACCACATGCGGTAATTAGCAGGACGAGAAATGCCAGTAAGCGGTAAGGAATAGTGATAAAGCGGTTTATTTTATTATTCATAGCATGCTCCTTAGTTGTTAAAGATTAGAGCGTTATCAGCATTTTCATACCAAGTAGGATTAGTATTACCTGTACTGTCTGCTGCAAAATCTACAAATTCTGTATAGGCATTATCTAAACGTTGATTTTCTTTAGGGTGCTTCCAAGTCACAGGGATTTCTATTGCCCAGGCCATACCGTTCTCATCTTGGAAATACTGAGATGCGCTGGGATCTGAAGAGTCATCTCGTGCACCAAAATAGTTAGTAGAGAACTTGTCTGTCGGTGCTAGGTTCTTAAGGTGGATCTCTAATTGACGACCCGGATTAGCACCAACAACGTTTTTCGCTGCCAAACCATGATCGGTATTGGGAGTTGCAAAGATGAAGGGATCGTATGGAAAAGCAGGAACGAGGCTTTCATCTACAGGGCTTTCAAAGGGGATCTCAAATGACCAAGTGGTTCTATAGGTGGTCTCGCACCCCGTTTCTGTTCGCAGATATAGGCAGCCTTGCTCGAGTGTTACGTACTGTTTTAGATCTTCAGTAAACACGAATACTGCGTTAGATTGCCCCGTTTCAAGTGGTGACTCTGTTTGAGTGACCCCATCAATAGACCAGCTGATGACAGATTCTTTAATTTTACTGCGACTCACGCCGGGTAAGTGGACTGCAAAGCCATTGTGGTAAGCGGCGCCCATGGCGGCTAATTGTGCCTCGAAGCCGATACGTCTAACGTTATCGTTTTTGACGTACTCAATAATACGTAGCTGAACAACCACATCGTTCATGTCGAAGTCACCTTGATCTGGGTAAAGATCTTCAAAGGCGAGGGTGGTATAAGTGGAAGACGAGGGGTAGTAATTAATAGTCACTCCGGTTTCTGTTATCGTGACGGCATAATCTTCGACCTCCCCGTCACCGACACCACCGGTTGGGTTGATTACTTGTTGTGTGCTTAGGCGAAAGCGCGCCCAAGCTGAGCCAGCCTTTGCCCAGCTAGGCACATCGATACTAATGGTATTTAGTCCGTCACTGACACTCTCACCAGTAATGACCTGCTCATCGGAGCTAAAGCTGCCGTCTCTGTCCCAGTCAAACCATGCATTTAGGTAGCCCTCGCTACCCTTGGCGGTAACCAATAAAATCGCGCTTTCACCTACTTCAAACCCGGTTGGCATCGATACGCCATCTTCATCATCGGAATGATCACTCGCGTCATCACTCAGTGGTGATGGATAACCATTGGACTCATTATCGACGCTGGTGCCTAAATACAAGTTATCGCTGATGGTGTGCCTAGCACCGTTTGCGTCTAAAAGGGTTCCGTAGGAGTCGGGGGCATCACCAAAGTCGACATCATCGCCGATAATGACTTCGGCTAAGGCACAGCGGGCACCATCATTACTTGAGGATGCAGGGCCGTAGGCGAATAACACTGCGCTGGGAGAGGCTGAGTTAACATTGAGTTTGTAGATATACCCATTGCTGTTGTTGCTGACATACAGGTTGCCATTAGGGTCGAAGAACTGTGCACCAAAGGTAAAGCTACCTGACGTTGATGTAATGACGGTGCCAAGGTTGGTCGATTCGCCTGTGGCGGGATCGATTCTTAATAGCTTACCTGAAGCGCCATTGCTGATACTGTACATATAGCCATCGGTGGGATGAAAGGCTAAGTCGGTAATGTTATAGCTAGCAAAGGCCGCACTGCCTGGCACGAGAGCCATGGTGTAGCTCGTCGGATTATCGAGGGGGATTTTAAATAATCCTTTATTTTTTCTATAGCCATACCAAACATTCTCATTGATGGCGATATCGCCCACAAAGAAATTGCCCGCAGTGGCAGCTGAAGAGTCTTTATTAATAGAAAGAGAGACGATTTGATAATCGTTACCTGTACGGCCTAATGACCCCGTCGCATAATCCCATCCGTAAAGGTAATTATCATGATAGTTAAATCCTACACCGTTATACCCATTCCCCGTTCCCATGTCTTCAGACAACACCACATAGCTACCCGTTGCGAGATTCACGCCGTAATTCTTTGGGGTATTGGACTGTTTTTGAATAACAAAGGCTTCAGTAGGGCATGCACTAAACGGGTCAGATGCATTGGCATTGGCTGAAACAACATTAGCTGAAACAAACAGACAAATAAGTAAAGCGGGCCAGCATTTTAATGGCATTGATGTGGATATTTTCATTATGCATCTCTCACGGTCCTATTATCGAGGTAATGAGATAAAGCATAAGCTGTGCCATAAAGCTAATGCTTTGTTTATCATGGGGTTAAGCGGTTATCTTGATGGGGTTGAGCTAAGTGTTCGCATTTTGCAATTCAAATAATGGCTGAAAAATGATGACCTCATAACAAAAATAGGGATTGATATCAGTAGATGAGTCTTGTGTTGAAGCTAGAGGAGTGAGTTTTTTTACCGTAAAAGTAGCCAGTCATTATTCTCTTGGATTAAGTCTCTAACGATGCTAAGTTTTCTAGCGCGGTAACATTTTTTTAACTCTTTTGATTGTGGCGATAAATTTATGTCGAAGATACGCATAGGGATAGTGTGCCACCCCAGTATTGGTGGATCGGGGCTCGTGGCAACAGAATTAGGGCTTGGGCTTGCAAAGCTTGGCCATGAAGTCCACTTTATTTCCAGTGTACGACCTTTTAAATTGATAGAAGATTCAGAACGCTTATTCTTTCATTCAGTAGAAGCGATTAATTATCCGCTCTTTGCCGATCCACTTTACACCTTCGCATTAACGGCCAAAATTGTTGAAGTAGTGGAACAATTTAAGTTAGATGTCGTGCATGCGCATTACTCTATTCCCCATTCTCTTTGTGCATATTTAGCAGGTGAAATCACCGAACATAAGTTCCCAACTATCACTACCATTCATGGCACTGATGTGACGATTGTTGGTCAAGATAAACCTCTATATCCACTTAACCGTTTTAGTATCCATAAAAGCAGTAAAGTCACCACGGTTTCAAGTTATCAACGCAACTATATCTACAGTCATTTTGATAAAAGTAAGTCGATTGATGTTATCCATAACTTTATTGATTTGGATGTCTTTTCGCCAGAGCATGCGGATATCAATACCCGAAGACAGTTAGCCAAAGACGATGAGAAAATTGTGATGCATGTGTCTAACTTTAGGCCGCTGAAAAACAGCGATACCGTGATCCGTTCATTTCACCTGTTACTTAGAAAAGTCAAAGCGCGACTGGTATTGCTGGGTAGTGGGCCCGACATTGATGGCATCAAACAGCAATGTGAAAAGTTGGGGATTTTAAGGCATGTCGTCTTTGTGGGAGATGTTACCCATGTTGAGCATTATCTTCCTAATGCTGACTGCATGATCCAACCGAGTTATAGAGAGTCTTTCTGTATGGTGTTACTTGAGGCAATGGCTTGCGGCGTTCCTACCGTTAGCAGCAACGTCGATGGTGTTCCTGAGGTTGTTGCTCAAGGCCAAACAGGCTTTATGTTTGATCCTGATGATGCGCTAGGTATGGCAAAAGCAATGGAGCACATCTTAACTGATCCGCAGATGCAACAAAATTTGGGTGAGGCTGGGCGAGAGCGAGCAGCTAAGCTATTTAAGCCAGAGGATAAGATTTTACAGTACCTTAAGTGTTATCAAGACGCCATTAATGACTGTCAACGTGAGGCAGCAGATATGGGTCAGCAAGGAGACATTAAATGACCAGTAAAGCTGCAGCGGTAGAGCCAAAACAAGCGCCCCAGGATACCGATAAGCCAAAACAAAAAATGAGCATGTCGACCTTGGTGTTGTTGTCATTTGCGGCAGGTATCGCAGCAGGGTTATTTTTCGGTGAGATGTTAGCTTGGATGTCAGTGATAGGTGATGCCTTTATCAAGTTACTGCAGATGACGATTATTCCTTACATTATCGTATCTTTGATTTCTAGCTTAGGCAGTCTAAGTATGGAGCAAGCTAAATCGCTCGGTGTGAAAGTCGGTAAGCTAATGTTGGTGATCTGGTTCTTTGGTCTAATGACAATGTACTTTATTAAGTACACTTTTCCCGATTGGCAGGCTGGTGAGTTTTTTAGTTTAACAGCACTAGAAGATCCTAGCTCAGTCAATTTATTGGATATTTATATTCCATCGAACCCTTTCTTCTCGTTGTCTAATAGCTATATACCAGCCATTGTTGTGTTTTGCGTTGCCACAGGTATTGCGCTAATTTCTATCGATAACAAAGACTCACTTATGAAGCCGATGCAGCTTTTGGGAGAATCATTTAATAAAGTGACTCAAAGCATCGTCAAGTTGATGCCTATAGGTATTTTCGCCATGACAGCAGCAACGGCGGGGACGATGGACTTTGATGAGTTTCAAAAACTACAGGTGTATTTTGTTGCGCATGTGGTGATGACGATAATTTTAACGTATTGGGTATTACCGGCCATACTCGCGGTGATCACCCCATTCTCTTACCGTGATATAACCGGTATTGCAAAAGATGCCATGATCACAGCATTTGCTGCTGGAAATATTTTTATCGTGATCCCGATTTTAATCGAGCGCACTAAAGAGTTATTCCATAAATATAATATCGGCAGCCAGCAAAGTGATGATTATGCCAATATTATTATTCCGGTGGTATTTAGTTTTCCGAACCTTGGAAAGTTGCTCACGATTGTTTTTGTGCTGTTTGCGGCTTGGTTTTCTGGCTCGGAGATAGACTTTTTAACTTACCTGCCTATGTCGATAAATGGGTTAGTGAGTTTATTTGGCAGTGTTTATTTAACCATTCCAATGCTGCTTGATTCATTAGAGCTTTCCTCTGATCTATTTCAGCTATATATGGTTTCGAGTCTATTTACGAGTCGTTTTACCTCATTATTAGCGGCAATGAATATCTTTATATTAGCTGTAGGCGGTACGGCTATGCTGGTGGGCATTGCTAAAGTCAGTATGAAACGCTTAGTCATTTATAGCGCTTTAACTCCGGTTGTATTTGGTTTGAGCTTGCTGGGAGCGAGTTGGCTATTAAGCTCAATAGTTGATACTGACTATGAGATGGATGATGTCGTGGCACAGATGAGCGCTGCGGAAAAAGTGCCAGATCAAGTAACCGCATACAATTGGGCTGATTTAGCAGTAGCTGATGGACCACGCAGCGTACAACAAATAAAAGAAAGCGGCGTGCTTAGAGTCGGCTATAACCCAATACAAGTGCCGTTTTCTTTCTACAATGCAGAAAATAAGTTAGTGGGGTTTGATGTTGAGCTAATGAAGAAGCTAGCCTTAGAGATGGATCTTAAAATTGCATTTGTTCCTTATACTTTCAGTAATGTTTTAGAGGGGATCAATCAAGGCCAGTTTGATATTGCGATATCAGGATTACAGATGACGACCCAACGGCTTGAGTTAGTCGGCTTTACGACTCCAGTACTGGATCTGCATTACGCTTTTGTGGTGAAAGATTACCGCGCAGATGAGTTTCAAACTGACAAGCAGATCCTCGAGGCCGATAAGATCCGCATCGCGTCGGTTGGACGTTACTCGATTATCCCTCATTTAGAGGAGACATTTGCCAATATGGAGTTTGACACCATCCAATCTGATCGCCAGTTTTTTGAGGATGATGGTAAGAATTGGGATGGGCTGTTGATAAGTCTAGAGGCAGGGAAAACTTGGACCATCTTATATCCAGAATACACCACACTGTATAATCGAGAAGAGATTAAATCATTTCCAGCATCTTATGCGGTGGCCCGTGACAATGCTTCACTACAAACTTTTTTAAATAGTTGGTTGGAGCTGCAAAAATCTTCAGGTTATGTGGATAAGCTATATGGCTATTGGATTCTAGGTGAAAATGCTAAACCGAAAAAGCCCCGCTGGTCGGTGATTAAAGATGTGTTACATTGGGTCGATTAACAATAATAATAACAATAACAACTATATAGTCGAAAACGACAAGGAGTATTGTTGGTGAAAAAGCTTTCTATGGTATTGCTCATGCTAATGACTCACTTCGCGGCCTTTGCGAGTGAAGAGTATGAGCTTGGTCCTGATTCGTATGACGAGGGCAAAGATGAGTGGAGCTATTTAATCGCCTTCCCAATGGTTTGGGCACCGGATATTTCAGGTTCTATTTCTGCTGACAGAGAAAGAGTCGATATTGATGTGCCGTTTAAGAATATTATTGATAACTTGAACTTTGGTGTTATTGGGGAGTTGTATGCGCAAAAAGGAGATTGGCTCTATAGCCTTAGAGTTAATTACTTAAGGATTAAAAGTGATAGCCAAACAGAAGGCCTTAAAGGCCCGATCACCGGTGGTATTATCTCACCGGGACACAATGTTGAAACCGATATGCATTTGGCTGTTAACGATTTTTTAGCGGGCTATGAAGTGACCCCTGGCCTGCGGCTATTTACTGGTGTCCGCCATGTGTTTAGTAAAATAGATCTTAACGTAAAACCCCTGAGTAATGATGGGCTGATTAATATTAATACGTCGGTTCCTGTTGCTGATGAACACCTTTTTGATTGGTTAGTAGGGGCCACGTATCGATATTGGGTGACGGAGTCATGGGGGTTATCAGTAGGGGCTGATACCAAAATCTATGGCGACAATGACCGTGATTACGGCTTCAATGCATCGGCTCTATATCGGTTTGGACACCTGCATAATGTATGGGTTGGCTACCGCTATTTACAGATTGGCAATGATTCAGAAGTCGATGGTGTTAAATATGAAATGGACTTTATTGAAAAGGGGCCACAAATAGGCTGGGCCTTTAGCTTTTAATTACCGCAATGCAGCTTCCGTTAAACGATAAGGGCGCTTAACTGAAGTGTGCTGCTGATTGAGCTAGCTGATTTGAGTTATAGTAAAAAACTGTAACTAAGCACTCCATATCCGTGCCATTTATCGGGATCTGATTGGTACTCTTT
This sequence comes from Shewanella sp. 125m-7, assembly GCF_052977045.1. NCBI lineage: Bacteria > Pseudomonadati > Pseudomonadota > Gammaproteobacteria > Alteromonadales > Shewanellaceae > Shewanella > Shewanella sp. 125m-7. The sequence continues at coordinate 60,422 of NZ_JBRILQ010000022.1, read as the reverse complement.
AGAATATAAATCGAAACTCCAGCTAACTGACCAAGTAGGGAATGCCCAGATAACCCCTGTACTTGCTCGGGCTTGTTGATGTTTTATCTGTATATAGGAATCGTAGGGAAGGTCACCGTCGATGGTCAGATCATTAAAACGGTAACCCGCCTGCGCACGTGCATATACCGTCCAGCTGCCATGTTGACGGGCGCTAGTGCTATATTGACCCAAATGGCCAGCTTGGCTACTGAGCTGGCCAAATGTTTTGGCTAAGTCATCGCCCCAGCGCAGCGTAAAGCCTAAGTTAGCTTCTGAACGAAAATTACCGAGCATATTATGGCTGTAACCGCTGAGTTCCCACTGGCTATCATCAGTGGCTTGTCGTCGCAGTGCCAATAGGTCCACTTCATAAGCCAGTTGTACGGTCAGTTGATTTTCGACCTGATATTGCCAGCCTTTAGGAGGTGTTGACGCGGTTGTTTTATGTACTACCTCTTGCATGGCCTGGGCACCTGATGCCGGCCCGATAACGCCAATGCTAAACCAATTCTTTTGCGCTAATGATTGACTAAAACTTCCCGTAAAGCTTTCAAGCTCTAGTAGACCAGCATAAGGGCGTTCATGGGGCTGAGCATAGTCAAACTCTATCTCTGTTGGGGTCCACATCCTTTGGTAGACCTTAGCTCCCCACTGGGCGGTATTGCTATGACTGGCTAGGCGCAAACTTTGTTGCCAACTAAATGGCCAAGGAGCTTGAGTAAAGTCAGTTTGAGGCAACGCTTGCCAGCCAAAGACAAAGCCATTGGAGTAATCACCATCTTGGCCAATAACCACGTCATTATCAAAACTAAAGTGCCATTGATCTGCCAAGGAGGAGAAGGGAATGCAAACCAGCACGCTAGCTACGCTCAGAGTCGAAAATGCTCGCAGGGGAGATAAGAAGGTCAATGCATGACTCCTCATAGGTCAGGAATGTATGATTTCAGGCAAAGATCTACATAACGCTAACGTACCCAGCATAGCCTTTAATTGTTTCGTGGTGCAAATTAAATATAGCGCACGCTGTACTGCTATTTGCTTGAGGGAGTAGGCTTGAGGCCTTAGTCAAAGTACGTCGAATACGACTAATACAACTTACTTTGGCTAAGGCTCATATGTTGATATAGGTTGAGGTTAACCTAATTTGACTAATGGCTAGACTCACCACCGTTTGGATTAATTACCATTGCCACTCATTAACGTTTGTATTGAGTCACGTCTGGCACAAGTCGGTATCGCTATATGAATAGGCTTGGGGCCTAAGACTATTTTGTGGCTTTAAAAATCTGCATAAATGAAGGTGGCTTTTGGATATTAATCGGCACCTTGAGCTTTCTGGCCACATCATTAGCCGAAATAAGCCCACGTATGTGGTGCAACTGATGGTCGATAACCAACATATGATGTAAGCCATTTTCTTGTAGCGTTCTGACTACATCGCTGACCTTGGCCGTCAATACCTCTCGATAATCTAACGCCATTAAATCATCCTTTGCTACCATCATGTCGGTAACTTGTAACTCATTAATATGCATTGAATGTTTGGCGGCAAGTTTCATCATCTTGTGTGGGGATAGTTCATACTTACTAATGACACCGAGAAATTTATTATCTTTATCTACCACTAGACGCATAAATGCATGGGTTTTTTCCATAATCTCAGCGGTATTAATCGCTGTCGTTGAGGAGTCCACAACCATAGGCTGAGAGTGATCAAAATCTGTAAAGATAGACAGGGCTGACTCGTTGAGATTAGTTTCATACTCTTTGGTTGACCACATAAGGTGATCGATAGAGGCAGTGCTATATAATTCGAGGTTTCGCATCAGAATACTCCATGACTAATAATGGCTGACCGAGATGGCAGAATGTGATCTCCGTTCCATATTTACTACGTTATTCCGTAAGTGGCATCTTGGTCAATAATTATGAATTACATTTAATTTTAGTTAAGCTTTTGATGTTGCTGTTATGAAATTATCGATTTTTTTCCAAAGCTTAGATTTTAAGCCCCGTAGTGGATGACTAACCTATGTAGCTACTTATTGAATACCAATCTTTTATTACAGGCGAGAGGCTCATCACTGCTAAGTTTTTGCTCACAAGAGAATGTACTGAATATGAATCAAACGATAGAAACAATTTTACAACACCGATCAATTAGGCATTTTACTGAGCAGGCTATCGAAGCGCCAAAGCTTGAACAGATTTTGCGTTGTGCTAATGCTGCATCTAGCTCTAGTTTTATCCAATGCAGCAGCATTATAAGAGTGAGCGATCTAGAGGTTAGGGCGCAGCTGGCTAAGCTCGCAGGTGGGCAAAGTTATGTTGAATCCGCTGCAGAGTTCTTAGTGTTCTGTGCTGATTTCAACCGCCATCAACAAATTCACCCAGATGCACAATTAGGTTTCACTGAACAAACCTTAATAGGGGCTATCGATACCGGATTAATGGCTCAAAATGCAATTATTGCGGCCGAGTCATTAGGGCTCGGTGGCGTCTATATTGGTGGGATCCGCAACGATCCCGAGCAGGTCACAGCGCTTTTAGAACTGCCTAAAAACGTGCTGCCTTTATTTGGAATGTGCTTGGGCTATCCGGCAAAAGTGCCTGAAACCAAACCTCGCTTGCCGCTAAGTATTGTGGTCCATCAAGAGCGCTATCAAGCGATGGACAAGTTAGCTCTTGCAGATTATGACCAACATGTTAGAGAGTATTACGCCGCTCGAAGTAGCAACAACAAACAGGTTTCGTGGTCAGAGCAGATCACATCGACACTAAATAAAGAGTCGAGACCCTTTATGCGAGCTTATATCAATAGTCAGGGATTTAGCATTAAGTGATCGGCTTTATTGGGTAGGTTGAAAATTAAGCAGCTGATTTTTAAGCTACAAAACTGAAACTAGAAATAAAACTAAAACTATCATTTATTGGTTATAAGCTACCGGTAATGATAGTTATAGTGAATTAAAACGGCGCTAATTCGCTAAACTAGATGCCTACTCATTAAGTTATCTAGGATATGAACGATGAAACAGTTCGCTTTATCTATTGCTTTAATTGCCTTCACAGCCAACAGTTATGCGTTAGAGCTAACGAGCAGTGATATCCATGAAGGTCAGTTGATGTCGTCAACGTTTGAATACAATGGTATGGGCTGTAGCGGGGGAAATAAATCACCGCAATTGGCATGGAGTGATGCACCTAACGGTACCAAAAGTTTTGCGATTACTGCATTCGACCCTGATGCACCAACAGGAAGTGGCTGGTGGCATTGGACTGTACTGAATATTCCCACAACCACCACATCATTGCCCCAAGGGGCTTCGGGTAAACTAGTTGTTGGCGATGAAACCCGAACCGATTATGGTAAGCCAGGTTTCGGTGGCGTGTGCCCTCCAAAGGGAGACGGTATGCATCGTTATCAATTTACTATTTGGGCCTTACCAGAGGCGAAAATTGATCTACCTAGTGATATATCCCCAGCAGTGGTTGGTTTTACACTCAATAAAATGGCAATAGATAAAGCAGTGCTAACTGCAACTTATGTACGTTAGCCGAGCGCACGTGAGTTAATAAAAAATGTGGGTCTATTCATCGTGATGTGACCCACAGGCTAAATCGTTAACAGGAGAATGACCTAGGGTGACATCATTAGTTAAAGTTGAACGTTTCCAAGGCCAAAAATCACAAGCGCTACGAAATGTTCCCATGTATGCCCCGAGTATTATTGCGGTGACTTCAGGCATGAAAACCATGGTGTGGCAGGGAGAAACACATACATTTAGTCGTAACCAATGGCTGCTTACTTCTGCGAACCAAACACTGACTTTTGTTAATCAACCATATCAGAATAAGTTTCAATCGATTCAGTTGTTGTTCCGGTCTTTGCCATCAGAAAAAGTACTACAGCAGATCGCTGCAACAGAGCATAATTCAGTTTTATTCTCATCAGAACCAAGCTTAACGGTGAGTGATGGTTTGAACTTTTCCTTTTCGCAACTCATTGCGATGTCAGAGCAGAATTTAAGCCCTGATGTACAACAGTGTTATTTAGATGCCTTCTATTTACAGCTTAATGAAGTCGGGGCGTTATCAAAGCTTTTTGAAAGCAATGCATTGTCTTTAAGAGAAAAAGTGAGCCGCTATTTGTCAGCAGAACCCGCAAGTCATCACACTATAGACAATACGTGCGGCCGCTTCGCTATGAGCCAAGCCACCTTTATGCGACGATTGAGCAAAGAGACAACCTCATTTAAAGTGATTTTGGCCGAAGTCAGAATGTTGCATGCTATTGGTATAATCCAAACAGCAAGCCATCGAAATGAGCCTTTTATCTCACAGTTAGAGTTAGCAATACGCTGTGGCTATCAATCTGAAACGCGTTTTAGTCAACGCTTTAAGAGTCAATTTGGGATCACATTGAAACAATATATGAAAACGCTCTAGGGCTGAAAGTGTATTAAAACAATGAGCTAATTTACGCCTGTTATTAAATGGACTTATTTCGTTATAAATATTGTCTACAGCCACTACAGTAAAGCGAATAGCGACTATACTGAATAATGAAAAGCGTATTTTAGAAAGTGACTGTTTTTGTAAGTAAGTAGTAAGAAGGTTAGCTGAGCATTTTTGAGTCTGTGTGTTTGAGTAAGTGCGAAGGTTAGCTGTTTGTGTAAGGTAAAGGTCACAGCTCTAAGAGCAGCAACTGCGGCGTTCTGGGCTTGAACCGTGGTCAACGAGGGATCAGGCAAAGCCTGTTATTGTAATATGTGACAGCTTACCTCGACGCGCTTTTCACTCATATCTAGGGCTTACTTTGATAGTAAGCCTTTTTCTATTTTGGCTCTTTGTTGCTCGAGATAATTAATCACAGAGCGAACCTTGAATGTATACCTTTACTGCTAATCTTAAAATGAAATGTAGAAAAGCTAGTTGCCACCAAAAATGATTAAAGCATTCAGTGAGAGCAGCATCAATCTCTGCCGTTACTTGTGATCAAAATCCTGAGTTTTGATTTATGTCAGACTAAAAAATCATTGTCACGCTGATAAATTGTATATCACTTAATCTATTCGCGGTGATTTCGTTATCTTGATCACGCAAGGCCACCCTCAAAGTGAGACGTGTTCACAAGACGACTTTTTGAACCTAGCTGATATTCGAAATTTTTATTATAATGCGTCTTTAGCGGTGAATCCTTTTAAAGGCCCATTTCTGTAATGGGGTATTTAAGCGTGGTTCAACAAATTATTTATTAAAGAGAAAATGCCATGAGCGCTATCCCACCATGCCCAAAATGTGAGTCAATCTACGTATACGAAGATGGCTCAAACTTAGTTTGCCCTGAATGTGCTCATGAATGGAATCCAAACGAAGTTATCGTGGATCCAGACGCAATCATCTTAAAGGATGCCGTTGGCAACTTATTGGCTGAAGAAGACAAAGTAACGCTAATCAAAGACCTTAAAGTTAAGGGTTCTTCGTTAGTACTTAAAGTAGGTACTAAAGCGGTTATTAAGCGTTTTGTTGATGGCGACCACGATATTGACTGTAAAGTTGATGGTCACGGCCCAATGATGCTTAAGTCTAAGTTCGTTAAAAAACAGAGCTAATATTACTCTCAGCAGTAAACATTGCTTTGATATGAAAACCTGCCAAGTGCAGGTTTTTTTATGCCTGAAATAAGATTGTTGTGCGTAGAAAGCGCCGAGTAAAGGTATGAACAAGCAACAGTTTGGGATCGGGCTTTCTTCGAGTGGTTATTAGCGCAAGTTTATGCTTGCTGTTTTGAGGTGGGTTATCCGGAATATCTGGGTTCTGGGTTCTGGGTTCTGGGTTCTGGGTTCTGGGTTTTGAGTATTGAGCAGATGCGCCAAAGAATAGTTGAGTCGTGAACTTTCAGATACAAAAAAGCCGCTAAACCCGTCTGGTAGGGGTTTAGCGGCCTTTGAAGGTTATTGCTAACCTAGTATTGGTGGAGGCGGCGGGGCTCTTGGTTATGGTTTAATTGGTTGTATTTACGTGTGTTTTGCTGGTCTTGTTGCTGTAGGTGTTACGTTAAGTGTTACTTTAGTGTGGTGGAGGGAATAATGTTTGAAAATAGTTAAATGATTTTCCAAGAATTGGTAAGCACAAGGGTTATAGCCTTGAAAAATCTTGTTCTAAGTGTTTAATTTGGTAGTTTCACTCTTTTAACTAAATTGGTTAGTTTTTCTTCTGCTTAATAACCTTTAGCTTATTTACATCCCATAGTAAGTGAATATAGGTGAATTTACTTTTTGATTTTTTTATTTGATGAAACTCTTCGCTGTATATTCCACTTTTTGGTGCTTTTGTTTTTTACATTTTCTTCCATGTCTTTTTTGAGTGGTATTGGTAATGCTTCATTTGGCTGTGCGCTAATTGGTGATCCTGCCGCTGCTTCTTGTGCTGTACTATCTGTTTGAGGCCCTGATATGTTGTTGAGTGGGTCTTCTTTGTTACTGGGGGGAGGGGACGGTAGTTTTTGCTCTTCTATGGCTGACCCGTTTAGCTCGGGAATTACGTCGGTAATTGATTCTTCTCTAGATTCTTGAGAGCTACTATTTTTCTGTTTTTTAATAGGTTTTATAGGGGAGGGAACATCAATAATTAATGCCGATTTACTTTCTTCTTTAGGTGTTATCAGTGGGGTAGAGTGTTCCTTTGAGGTTTTATGTATCATGTCTCCTAGTGGATACTTCCTCTTATATTGGGGAGAAGATAGCTCTGTTGGTTCAACTTTCTGAGGGGATGCTTTACCTAGTACTTCCTTATTAGGATTAATATTAGTTGATACTTCATTTGAACTATCACTCTCTTCATTAGATTGGCCCGTTCTAATATTTCCGCTTGAGCAACCCACTAAGAATAATACTATCATGTGACATAAAGCAGTTTTCATATAGATACTGAGCATCAGGATGACTTATTGGAGGCAATTTAATTAATTGTGTGTTTATACTCTATCACATTATTGTTTTTATCAACCGAATATTAAAATATCAGAGTAGAAAATGAATGCTAATAGCACTGAAGGAATAGTATTGAATCAGACCAATTTTCAAGCTAGAGAGGTTTCACCTGAAAGAGAAACTGTAGGAAGGTTCTTATATAGATTTGCTTGGGTCATTGAAGTTTTTGCAGTCCTAATGGGGGTCGCTATTGCTTTAATGTCAATGGTAACTAGTTTCACTGAAGTGCAACTGTATCAAAATGGTAAAATGGGATTTGGTGATTATACCAATGTATTCATTGCAGCGGTTCCTTTCTTAATGGTTGCAGTTGTCGAAGCAACAAAAATTCCTTTTGTAGAAGCTTTTTATCATACCTCTCGAGTGTTATGGAAAGTTGTATTTGGTTTCAGTTTACTTTTTATTGCTTTAATAACATTCGAAAGTGCAATGAACGGTTTTGAACGAAATTTTCAGTCTTTAATTTTTAGTATTGATAAATACAAGAAAGAGTTAGTCAATGTCGAAGAGCGCCTTCCTCCGCAAATTGAACGACGCGAGAAACTAGCTAACCTTACGTCTGAGTTAATTGAGAGGGAGTATAACGAAAGGCATTCTAAAATTTCTGAGCAACGTCAAAGTCAGTCTTTAGTCATTCAAGATAGAATTCAGAGCCTTAGAGCGAGTATTCAAACGGAGTTTGTTACCTCGCTTAGACAACAAGTCGAGGCTAAACAGTCAGAGTTAGCTGTCGTATATCAAGAACGCAAGGAAGAGAGCACTAGATTAGCGGAGCAGCAATCTTTTGCTATTCAGAATGCATCTACGGAATTATCTACCCAGAGGCGAACATTACAGAGTCAGCTTACTTCTGAACAGCTCATTTTGAAAAAGATGCAAGAAGAAGCAAAAGTCGAGATTGATGACGCATTCTTTACTTCAAGCTCAGTAAAAAGAGAATGGAACGCTAAAATAGAGAAAAAGAGCAAGATAGTTGAAGAGTTACGTAATAAGCTAAATGGGCTAAACGCGACTAGTCAGCAAACAACAATGCGAAACGAACAGCAAAGGGCTTCTAGCGATATCCGAAACGCATTTGAAACTCGCATTAGTGCTATTAATTCTGAGATTAAAAAGCTGAATGTTGAAATTAGCAAAAGCGTAGGCAGCCGAGAGAAAGACATAGAGGCTATTGTTGTAAAGCATCAAAAAGAGCTACTCGATACAGAAGAGCAATTTCAGCTTCAACAGGACGAGAATAAGGTTGTACGGAAGGCTGATTATGAAAAACTGGCTAATAACAGTCAGGTGATATCAGATATTGATAAGTTAATTTTAGATCTCGAGAACAAGAGAGTCGAGCTAAGAAATCAAATTAATGTGAAAGTGGGCGATAATCAAGTTTACAGAATGGCTCAATGGTTCTGGGGGATCGAAAGTGCTGCTGATGTTAGGCGAAAAGATGTGATGACTGTTGCTAGCATTTGGTTTGGTTCTTTAGCTTTGCTAATCGCCTTTACTGGAATCATATTAGCCCTAGCTTCATTGGTTATAAGGGATAAAACGATCCCTGAAAGAGGAGAACGTTCCCCAAGTGCAAAAGGCATTAGAAATTCGCTAATTAAATTATTCATGACCTTTAGGCGTTATATTACATATAGACGTAAAATGACAAGAGAACCTGTATATAAGACAACGATTAAAGAAGTGATCAAAGAGGTACCCGTAGAGAAGGTTGTATTCAGAGATATTCCTGTAGAGGTTATCAAAAAAGAGATCGTACATGTTCCTTTGTATACTGATGATAAAACACTGATAAATATAACCAATAGCAATTTCTCTGATAATAAAAAGCAAGGTGTTGCATAAGTATGGATGTTTTGAAGCCTAAGAAGGCATTTAGTACATCAAATTTCTCAGCAGTGAATGATGCAATTGATGTTGAAGTAGATAAAAGAGGTGAGTTATCAAGGTTATACTCTTCTCAACGAACCTTGAATAAATCTATGATTGGCTTGTTAATAACCTCTAGTATTGCAATCGTAGTATTGATGGTAGTAGTTATTTACTGGTTGTTTTTTTTCAGTACGCCGCCTCCATCAATTGTGCAAAGCTTTGACAAACAAACAAGCCAGTCATTGAAAGAAATTGCTAAGGCAAATACTGACCCTGATAAAGTCATAGATACTAGTTTTACCGTTTTTTTGAGAAGTCAGATCGAAACTGGAGAGTATGTTGTAACGGGTAAGAATTATCTTCCAGATAATTTAGTTGAACCATTGGAGCAATACTGCTATTTGGAGCCTCAAGAGGCTGCAACTTCTTTGGCCGGTGAAACAATTGCAAGCATGTCTGATGGGGTCTTATCCGTTGAAACAACTGATAAGTTTTTGCTTGGATTAGCATTGCCTCATTGTCAGTTTTACACTCAAGAAATCCCTTAAATCAAAGTTTCGTTTCGTTTTCGATTCGCTAACCAAAACAGATAGTTTGGCTAGCGAATCGAAAATAAGAAACTACCATACTACTGTTAATTTTATGGTACTAAAATTAATTAAATGCTCAAAGAAGGCTCTGTCCAGGAGATAATTACATATTATATGTGGAGCTCTTCCATCCCACAACTGACCAAGTATTGATATGTCTCTTGATCGTTGCACTTAACCACCAGTCCGGTGCGACCACGGCTTAACAAAACTCGATAGCTGCCATAGGTATAATCATCATACTTCCTACGATAAACTTTGTTCGGTGATAACTGCATAACTCCGTTTCGGTAGTGGAGATCTGGTCCCCATTCAAAAAGGCCGATAGATAGCTCTAAACCTTGGCAGGAGAACTCTGTGCAAGCGGTTTGTAGTTGGCAGCAAGAATCTGGAGAGTTAGGTGCATCAACGTACCAGGGGCCTACATTACCTTTTAACTCGGCGATATCGGTGTTGTTTTTATCGTACTTACTCGATTTTAACCACCCGATTCTAAAGGCATCAATTTTTGCGTTGTCTTCGTGCAGTGTAGATTGCAGTGATTGCGCAAATTCATCACCAGCTGCTTTGCTGGTGGTAATTCGAAGAGGGTAATTATTACGCATTGGTTTTGCTATGTCATAGGCCGTCTTGCTGTTGCCATTGAGTACAGCTTCAATCCAGCTATCAAGATCGTCGGTATAGTTTTGTCTAATGGGAGTCTTTAAGTAAAACTTATCTCTTATTTTTGGTTTGATTCCTTCAACTAAATGAGCGTGTATAGCTGGCATAATTGGAGTGATTCGCTCTCGTAATGGCTGAATAGCATGACCTAGTGAGGTCATCATGTTTTCAAGAGACATTTCATTATTATGTATAGCTTGACCATCTCCCACCAGCAGTACCAGGACACCATATTCCTTTTGTGCTAACCAGCTACAAAATACGTCCAGTTCAGATGCCTGGCTTCCACCGCCCACAGTTTCCCAAGCCCGTTGAGCTTCATCAAAAACGACAAAGTTCTCTTCTCTAACTTGTTTTTGAATAGATTTTTTAAAGTTGATTAAGTGCTGAATTACACTACGTCCATCTATCTGTAATTCTTTTTGGGAGTGTTTGCCGTAGAAGTCTAAAGTGTGTTGGAGCACTTCTACCAATGGTCTGTTGCCTGATAAGAATAAGGGCTTGCATGTTTCGGCTCCGTACATTGTCACTAGATCAGCAACAACACTCATACCTAGCAGTGTTTTACCTGCGCCTGGTCGTCCATTAATGACCACTAGGTAACGCCGTTGATTGTCCTTGGCATGCTGATATAGCTTAACTAGGTGCTCTCTAGCTTGCTCTATACTTTTTCCGGTATCAGTTTTTAGGTTAGGGATGTCATTATCAAAAAAGACTCTGACTGTGCCGTGAATGATACTGGGTTGGCGATTAATTGATCCTTGCTGCCACTTGATAACATCGTATTTATTAATATTTTGTGTTGTAAGTGAATCACACAGTTTTTTGGTCAATTTAGGAAGAATGCTATCGGTGGTGATATCACAAACGACGCTTTCATGTTCGAAGCTGTGTGCATCATTCCTTGTGAGTGCAAGATAACAGTGTCCGGCCAACTGATGGGACTCACTGTGAAACTTAATCATGGTTTGTAAATCAAACAGCGCCCGAGTGACTTCTTGCTGGCTAGCTGCTGTTTTGTGCTTGAACTCTACAACGAATAGGTCCCCTGTGGGCAAAACGATATTAACATCCGCAGCACGTTTTCCGCCTTCACCTACTAATTCTTGCTCGAACGCTATCCAGCATAAATTTGAGTCAATATTGGTATCTGTAATGACTTTGGTTAATGTTGCCTGCATTACATCATATTCAATGTGCCAGGCATGCTCTTGGCTAGGAGATAGCTCTTTAGTCCAGGGGAGCCCGGCATAGAAGCTTCTTAGTGCACTGATGAAACGGTCTTGTGGGATACTTAAAAAGTCTCCCCATGTTCCAGCCCAACCAGATTGGCTCAAAATCATTACATAACCCTATTTAAGTTAATTTCTTTACGGCGGGGATATCCGCTGCTGCCCAATCAACATCCCAAAGCTCAGTACTGTTGAGCCAACGCGAGTCAATATGCTCAGTGAGCGTGACATCCTTCGTTTCTAAGTGGCAAAGGAAACAGTGCATAGTGATATGAAAGTCGGGGTATTCGTGATTTACGGTAGTGAGTAACTTCAGCTCGCTTACACTTATTTTGAGCTCCTCTTGCAATTCTCGCTCAATAGCCGCCTCAAGAGATTCACCGGCTTCAACCTTTCCACCTGGAAACTCCCATTTGTGGCTTATGTAATCTAAAGCTGCGGGTCCACGCTGAACTGTAAGGTATTTGCCATCACGTTGAATAATGGCCGCTACGACTTCGATTTGTTTCTTCATATACTCTCTAGGTGTTTAAAAGCTTTCTTACTCGGTTGGTGAGCAATGCTACATCGTTTGCTGAGTCGAGCACATGCATTTTTTTATGACAATTAGGGCATAGTGCAACAGTATTTTCTGGAGTATCGATACCATTGCGAGATAGCCATACAATATGATGGGTTTCAAGATAAGGCTCACCTTTTTGGTTATTAAAAGGTGCAGGTTGATGGCACAGCTGACATATTCCGTTGGCTAATCTTTTTGTATATTCAGCGACCCAAATATTTCGGTCATAGGTAGTGGTGGTTTGAAGTGAAGAACTAACCTTGCGAGTCGATTGAGTCGCACGTTTAGCTAGTTCCTCTATGCTAAGCCTCTTAGCTTTCTTCTGTTTTACTTCATAAACGTGCAGTTTATCTTCGGCTAGAATGCTATGAAATTTAGATTTAAGTTGAAGGGGGAAAACATAGACTTGGCGAAGATTACCATCTTGATCAGGTTGTTGTTCGGTGTATGGATCATCGACTAGGATCACTTCGCCAGTGTAGGTATATTCTTGATCTCGAAACACTTCAAAAAGGTGAACGGATATGCCATTTGTTTCAGAGTTTTTAAGTGTTTTATTTTGAGCGAAGTTTAGGCTTTGATCGCCCTTAGTGCCCATCCCTGTATAATGCAGTGTATCTATGTCCCATCTATCATCGTAAATAGATTTGATGTGGTTTGAAACTATAACGAGTGAATGAGTAGAGTTAGACTTTCTCATACCGCCTTGAGGGCTGCAGCCAAACGTATCACACAGTTGTTTGTTGTTTAGTTTATCCCCCTGAATCAGTCGAGCTATCGCACTTTTCGTCATGTGGTCATCCACTAGTAAGGCTATGTTTTAAAAGTATTTGTAGTTGTACTTTTACACGTTTTCAATCTCTGGAACAACCCCTGCTAGGTAAATTTAGGCGGCTTATTATGATGAGATAAGCTTTAAGACCTACTTGATTTACTGAGCATAATGCGAGGATATAGTACTCGATAAAATAAGGCTGCATTACTAGTTGATTATGAAATATGATGGTGGATATACAGTGCTCCAAGATTGGCTAAATATGATAAGGAAAGTTATCCATGGTTGGATTAGGTGATATCGAAGCATTTTTCTCATTGAGAGATAGGTTCAAAAAGTGGCGTAACCCTGAGCGTATCGTTACTAATACCGCACAGCGCTTTATTAGACTTTTTGAAGCGCATGGAATAGCCAGGGGGCAAATCCCTCGTATTTTTGGCTATAAACTTACTATTCATCAAGTTGAAGATGAGACCGAACTTCTGAAGGCGTTAGATTGCAATTTGTTGCAAGCTGCCGCAATGCTCTTTGGCATAAAACTGGAGTGGTTGGAAGGTGGTACTGATGAGTTGTATGAGCTTAGGCACTTTTACAAACAGCCAAAGTTGTTTGGTGACTGGATGGACTCCTTGTTGCCCGCTGCTGGTGGAAGTAAAGTCGATGGCTGGTTGTTAACAACGAAGTACACGACTGATGAATACGATACATTAATTTTAATGAGAGAGCAGATCGGTGAGCTCGGAGAAGAAGCTATTTACCGCTATCATTTCTGCGAATTGTGGGTTTATGGTTACTGGAAATGTAGAGCTGATATTGCCGCATGTATAGCGCAAGCCTGGAAGCGTAATTGTTATGTATCAGGACGTCACATTAATCCTAGAGTCTTTAGTAAAGTCACTTCCCTTAAATATGTGCCTGATAGTCAGCTGGATCTGACAGAAATTAAAGGTAAAAGGTTTAACGCAGAAAAGCTCACTACAAGTCCTGCGTTTTACTCACAAGCTTTGAACGAAGGTCAATTCGGGATAGATAACGCAATTGCCCTATGGCTTGATTATCACCAGCAAAGCCTAATGGATTCTGGTTTTGGTGATTACGAGAGGTCGTTTAAAAAGTTATTATCTGCTTAGCTCTTTGATTAATAATTGATTATGGTTAATTGTTCTAAAATGATATTGTGTATGAAAATCTCATATGGATGTGTATTTGTGAAACAGCTCTCTTTCCTTTTGTTTGCTTTGTTATTCCTTTCGGCGTGCTCAGCGCCAACCCGTAGTGATAAAGATGACTTTTTTGTCGTTTCATTGGGCAACATACCGATAGACAAGATTGAATTTTTTGTTGATTGTTTATCTGATGGCTTTCAACAGTCTCATTCCGGTATAACAAATTTCGAGGTTCGACAATTCAACCGTGCTAATGGTTATAGAGTAGAAACTTATACCGGTAGTTTTAATTATCTTTTGGTGAGTGCAGATGTGTTTAACGATGGCAAAGTTGTACTAAATGAGAGTATTAGTGCTGGTTGGATAAATACTACAGGCGAGAAAGATGCTTTCGCTAATTGCTTACACGATTTTACAGCTAATGCTACTGAAGGTTAATTTGATATGAGTGATAAAAATGGTCGAGTTTCAAATCAACCTGTTAACCCTAATAGGAATCAAAAAGATATATTTCCAAGCTTGCTGAAGGCTTCTATGATAGTTGTTGTATTTGCAGCAATTGGTATTTTGGTTTTATATTTCTTTCAGTTCAAAGGCTCCTTAGGTACACAGGAAACCTTTGCGCAGTTTGGTGATTTTATCGGTGGTACGCTCAACCCAATCTTGGGCTTTGCCACTGTTAGTTTACTCATTTGGTCTATACGTCTGCAGATGAAAGAATTGAGGTTAACAAGAGAAGAGCTAACAGCAACCAAAGAAGAAGCAGAAAAAAGTCGTCTTGCACTTGAAGGACAAGTTGCGCATTTAGAAAAGGAAGCGCGCTTGAGCGAGCTAGACCGGTTACTAAATATTCAGTTGAATAAGTATCAAGAGTTGCTGAAAAACAAAGTGATAAATCAAAATAACCTGAGGGCTGAACTAAATATAAAAAAATCTCCCAATGAGCTAGTGACTTGTGAAAGCGTTATTGAAGGAGTGATTTTTGATGAAGTGTTAGATCAAGAACAGATTGAAAATTTAGGTATCTATATAAACTACCTTCATTGCTCTGGTACGAAAGATGGAATGCAGTGGCAAGAGATAGAGCAGGTGGGTATTAGCATAGGGGAGTTAGTCAAAAAATATATAGAAATTTATCCAAGTACTGAATTTCGCTACGTATATTTACCTCAAGCGAAAGCGTTGCTAAGAGATTTATATGATTGCCTTGGAACTGGTGAGCTCATAGATGCAAACCTCAACCTAGATCCAAGCTTTAACGCTAATAGGAAAAACAAATATTCGGAGACCAACTTTCATGTAGTTTGATGGCTAGATTAGCCCCTATATCTTCGGTATACCTGCTGACAGCATCCTTCGTAACAATGGCATGCCTACCTAGTTTTTTTGAGTTGAAAATGATTGTTGCTGAAGCATGAATCATTACCTCAAGTAAATGCTAGAAAGCTCCTGTTTCTCTTGTTTCTCCAGTTTAGCGTCCCAAGCAAATGACAACATTAAATTGCCGTAGAGGCACTGCTCTTGGTCGGGTACATTGTCGAGACGACAAGCATGTAGCTATCAGTTTTATCAAATAAATTCGCGTTTTCTTATTGGTTACGATACTTTCCGCCATATTCTGTCATGGCAGCATAAAGTTATTTTTTGCATTGGTTTTTTTATATATTGGCCTAATGGAAAATTTTAGTTTCAATTGCTGCTGGAACATAGGTTTAAAGTAAACTTAAATGAGTAAAACATTTAAATTAAAGAAGTTTTTCACGTTGGGAGAGGCAGCTAATTACTTGTCATCTTCTCTGGAAGAGCAAGTCTCTTTAACTGATATATATATGTTTGCACTAGAAAAGCAACTAACCTTGTCAGTTCGATTGCTTAATCAGGCATATGCACTAAACGGGCAGTTTATAACTCAACCATATATCGACAATAACGGCCATCCAGTAGCGTATGACTTGGTGACGAACGAGGCTTTAGATGAAGAATATCTAATTTCCTTAGATGATTTCTTGGAGGTTGAAGACAATAAGTGGCTTGTATTTAACGACAAAGTGCATCTAATCGATGGTATTTGGGATTTGGCCATGATTGGGATGGAGACTTTAGATGTTGAGCAGCTTTATCAAAAAGAGGTTGGTGGACCAGAGCCATTAGTTGCTCCAGTAACAGGGATCTTTCTAAAGCGAGAAGGGTTGATCTGTAAACTTCAAATTAGCCTCTTACCTCCGCCAACACTTGAAAACATGGTGATGTTGGAACAAGAATTGGAGAGTTTTTTACACCCTAAAGGCCTAACAATAGATGACTTTTTAAATTGTGATGATGTATCAGAATACTTAAGCAGAGCTGAAATCGATTCCTTAGGACATCTGTCTGACATCATGCAAGTTGGGCTTACTGATGATGAGATGTTTGAAGATTCGATTACTCTTGAAGATCATAGTTGTCAATTTGTCATTAGAAAAAATGAGCTAACACGTTTTGTGGAATCGCTAGATGAAGAACATATAGATCTCGCCAAAACCGAAAAGCCATTGGGCACAAGAGAACGAAACTCGTACCTTATTCTCATCAGTGTATTGTTAGAAGAGCAGGGGATAAACCCTTTCCTTAAAGGTCTCACATCTCCAATTAAACTAATGGCCGATAAGGCTGGTATGTCAATATCGGAGAAAACCATTCTAAAAATAATCAAAGAGGTGCGTGAGATTAAAAGTTGATACGACCTAACTGATTCATAGCAAAATAAAAACGCAATTGCGTTTTTGCTTTCCGCAGTTGCGTTTTCTGCGCCTCTCTTTTGCATAACCTCTTCGCTGTCCTATTAACAGCTAAGAGGTTTTTTTATGTTCCAAAAAGTTATGCGTTTACCTGAAGTTATAGCGAAGGTTGGTTTATCACGCAGCACTATCTACTTACGTATTTCAAAGGGGAGATTCCCCGCAAGTATTTCAATAGGTGATCGTGCGGTCGGTTGGCTTGAATCAGACATTGAGCAATGGCTTGATGATCGCATTACAGCATCTAAGGCGGCTAATAATGAGTAAGCGTTTTAATCCTAACCGAATTAAAATCCATCGCAGCTACACCGTTGATGAAGCTAGCGAAACATTGGGATCTCACCCTAAAACTGTACGTAATTGGATTCATGCTGGCTTGCCAGTTATCGACGAAACACGTCCTTTACTAATTCAAGGTGCTGACTTGAAGTTGTATTTAAAACAGAAGCGTAAAACATATCTGTATCGATGTGAGCTTAAAGAGGTGCCCTGCTTCAAGTGCAAAAGCCCCAAAAAACCAAGTATAAATTCGCTTGAGTTTATAGCAAAGCCTGCAGGCATGGCGCAAATGACAGGCCGCTGTGGTGAGTGTGGAAAGCGGGCAAATAAGTATGTTTCTTGGTGTGATGTTAACCAAATTTGGACAGATCTTGGAGGGAAATTACCGATAGCTGAAAAGCACTTAATCCTGATAGGTCAAAAGCCCTTAAATTATCCTTTAGCTAAGGTATTTAATGATGAAAAAAAATAGTGCGAAAAACACCCGAATTATATACGAATACGCAAAGTATTTGAGAGAAGCAAAACAGCTAGATGACTCTACGATTGATGGTGTACTGAGATCGATTAATCGGTTTGACGAGGCAACAAATTTCTTAGACTTTAAAAAATTTCGGGCTAAGCATGCAATCGCTTTTAAGAAGCAACTTCTTTCTAAAAAGTCAGTGGCTACAGGTGATAAATTGAGCAAAGCCACGGTACTTACGGCCATGAGACACTTGAAAGGTTTCTTCCAATTTCTGGTAACGCAAAAAGGCTATGGAGCAAAAATTAACTATAGCGATATTGAGTATTTCAATCTCTCTGAAAAAGATACCCGTATTGCAAATACCAAGCGTAAAAGAAACGTAGCAACGGTCGAGCAAATAATGCAGACCTTGGAAGCGATGCCTTGTGAAACATTATTCGAAATGCGTGATAGAGCATTACTTGCCTTTGTTCTCCTAACTGGTGCAAGAGATGGGGCGGTTGCTTCGGTTAAGATCAAGCACGTTGATCTTGCTGAACAAAGCTTCTATCAAGATGCTAGGGAAGTTAAGACCAAGTTTAGTAAAACGTTTGTCACTTACTTTTTTCCCGTGGGAGAGCTGCCATCAAAAATTTTGGCAGAGTGGGTTGAGTGTTTGACTGGAGAGCTTGGGTATACTCCTAATGATCCGTTGTTTCCTAAGACGAAGCTGGCACACAACGACAATCAACAATTCACAGCTGTAGGATTGCTTAAGGAGAGTTGGAGTAATGCAAGCCCAATCCGCAAGAGCTTTAAACATGCCTTTGAAGCTGTTGGCTTGCCTTACTTTAACCCTCACAGTTTCCGTAATACTTTGGTAAGGCTAGGTGAGAACCTTTGCCGAACGCCTGAAGAGTTTAAAGCATGGAGCCAAAATTTAGGGCATGAAAGCGTGTTGACCAGTTTTTATAGTTACGGTGATGTGCCTGATTATAGGCAGGAAGAGCTGTTAAAAACGTTAGCTAAACCTCGAGTGGAGGCATCACCTGACATGGAAGCGTTAATTCAACAAACCATGATGAAGATGCTAAATAAGTAAACTTCATTATCTCAAAGCTGGTATCAATAAACATTCGTATATTGGTACCAGCTTTCCTTACTAAATATCGGTATCATAAAACTAGGGTGTATCTTTAATGGTACTTTAATTATATGATACCCCTATATTTGATACCTTCTGCAAAAGTGAGTGACCCATGCGTATCTTTTCCTATTGTCGCGTTTCTACAACTGAGCAAACGACCGAAAATCAGATTCTTGCTATCCGCCAGAAAGGGTATGAGGTGAATGATGCTCGTACTATCAGTGAAACGGTTTCTGGCTCCGTTGAAGCCATGAAGCGTGAAAAGTTTAAGATGTTAGTTAATCATCAGATGGAACGTGGCGATATGCTGGTGGTCTTAAAGTTAGACCGCTTAGGTCGAGATAACATAGACGTACAAAACACCATTAATCTGCTTACAGATAAAGGCATTAAGGTTGTTTGCCTTGATCTACCCGTCGCAGATCTTTCAAGTTCTGAGGGTAAGCTGATGCTACAGATGTTTTCAGCCTTTGCTGAGTTCGAGCGAAATCGGATCAGAGAGCGAACAAAGGAAGGGCTCGAACGAGCTAAAGCTCAAGGCAAAAAGCTGGGTAGGCCTGAAGCTCACGCCACGACTGTTTTGGTGCAGGCCAAAAGGGCTGAGGGGTTATCTCAATCTAAAGTCGCAGAAGCATTAGGTTTGGGAATTGCCACCGTAAAAAGGCATTGGAATATATCTAAATCGTAGTAAGGTTATCGGCTAATAGCAGCTTAAAAGGGGGGGACGTTCTTGTTTACTCCCTAATTTTCTCATAGAATCTCTTTAATCATACTGAGAGTTTACCCTATGACTGATCAAATCTTAACGCTCCAGGAAGTCGCGGAGTATTTAAAACTAACCGAAAAAACAGCATACCGCTTAGCGGCAGATGGCAAGTTGCCTGGTTTTAAAGTCGGCGGTGCATGGCGTTTCAAACGCGAAGATCTTGAAGCTTGGATTGAAGCTCAAAAGAACAACAATTAGAGACTTATTAAATGAAAACAAAACTTACCCTGTCTCGTCTTGAGAACCTTCTTCTTACCGCATGTGATGACCTACGTGGCAGCATGGACGCCAGTGAATATAAAGAATACATCTTTGGTATGCTTTTCTTAAAGCGTGCCAGTGATCTGTTTGATCAGCGCCGAGTTGAACTTAAAGTGAAATATACAGCTCAAGGCATGTCTGATGCAGATATCAATGTCGAATTAAACGATTCTGATAATTACGCAGGTAAGTATTTTTTTGTTCCGCCACGTGCTCGTTGGAATGAAGGCTGGCAAGAAGAAGTTACTAAAGATGGCGTAACTACGGTCGAACAGCGCCCAGCTTTAAAACACGTAAAAGAAAACGTGGGTACAACATTAAACAAAGCCTTAGAAGCGATTGAAGATGCTAACCCTGAAGCACTGCAAGATGTATTAAAAGGCATCAACTTTAACCGCAAGATTGGTTCCCGCACGTTAGACGATGATACCCTTTCGGATTTCGTTCAGAACTTTGAAAAAATCCCACTGAGAGATGAAGACTTTGAGTTCCCTGATCTACTAGGGGCTGCATATGAGTGGTTGATTAAATACTTCGCCGATTCAGCAGGTAAAAAAGCTGGTGAATTCTATACTCCTGCCGGAGTTGTTCGCCTGTGTGTTGAAATATGTGATCCACAAGAAGGCATGAGTGTTTACGATCCAACCGTTGGTTCGGGTGGTATGCTGATTCAAATGCGTGATTACTTACGTGAAAACGGTGGCAGTGCTGATGAGATGACGTTAAATGGCCAAGAGAAAATTGGTACCACATGGTCTATCTGTAAAATGAACATGCTGCTTCATGGTATCTCTCACGCAGACATTCGCCAAGAAGATACGCTTCGTGAACCACAGCATTTGAATGAAGATAATGAATTAAAGCGTTTCGACCGTGTTGTGGCTAACCCTCCGTTCAGTCAAAATTATATTAAAAAAGACCTTAAGTTCCCTGGTCGCTTCCCCGTCATGTTGCCTGAAAAAGGTAAAAAAGCAGATTTAATGTTTGTTCAGCATATGCTTTCCGTACTTAAGCATGATGGCCGACTAGCGACAGTGATGCCCCATGGCGTGCTATTCAGAAGCGGTGAAGAGCGTGATGCACGCAAACACTTTATCACTAATGGTTATCTGGAAGCCGTTATCGGCTTGCCGAGCAATTTATTCTACGGTACAGGCATTCCGGCATGTATTTTAGTGATGAATAAAGTAGGCGCTGCTGACCGTGATCATGTTTTATTTATTAATGCGGATCGTGAATATCACGAAGGTAAAGCACAGAATCATTTACGCCCCGAAGATATAGATAAAATCATCCACGCTTATCGTTCAGGTACTAATATTCCTGCTTATGCGCGATTAGTACCGTATACAGAGATCTCAGAAGAAGATTATAACTGCAACATTCGTCGTTATGTCAATAATGCGCCAGAGCCAGAGCCTCAGGATGTACGTGCGCACTTGCACGGTGGTGTCCCTATTGTTGAGGTTGATAACTTAGAGCTCTTTTGGTCAAATTACCCCCAATTGCGTGAAGATGCTTTTGTAGCAAGAGATGATACGTATGTTGATTTAGCACCTGCTATTGTCGATAAACGTGAAATAGCTGACTTTGTTACAACTCATCAAGGTGTCACCACACGACACGAACAAATTATGCAACAACTCGAAGCTTGGTGGCTAGTAAACTTGCCGATTGTAGAAGCATTGGCACCAGATCCTGAAAACCAACATGATGTACGTGGCAACAATGTTTATATAATGCGCAGTCAGTTGCTTACTAGCATCGAACAAGAACTATCTGAACAACATTTGTTAACTAACTCCCAAGTACGCGGCGCTTTTGCCAATTATGTAGATGAACTCAAAGCTGACTTCAAATCGATTGCAGCAAGTGGCTGGGGCGCTGAGTTAATCCCCGATAATGAAATATTGCAAAGCCAATTCCCTGATATATTGGAAGAACTAGACCTGTCTCAAGCTCGTCTGGCAGAATTACAAACTATTTTTTCTGCGGCTAACGAAGAAGACTTTGACGACACTGAAGATAGCGGTGTGATGCCTTCTGAAGAAGTAAAAAGCAAAAAAGAGGATTTAAAAGCGGCTAATGCCGAATGGAAAGCGCATCTAAAGGAAATAAAAGCGTTAGCTACAAATATCTTTATTGAACTCCAAGTATCAGGAGCTTTACCCAAAGGGGCTAAAAAAGCATTTTATTGCACTGAAGGCTTAGGGCAAAAAGAACCACAGTTTGATAACGGCCAACGTATTATTGATTTAGCAGAGCAGCGAGGACATCAATCCGAGTATTCTCAGCCCCTACTAGAGGCTAAAACGCAAGGGAAACTAGCCCTTGAACGCAGTCTATCAATTAGCTCAAGCCTGGAGCGCCACAAAGCACTGGAAGACGAAATTAAAGCTATTAAGATAAACATCAAAGGTATTGAAGGCAAACGTGATGATTTGATCGAGAGTGCACGTAAGAAAATCTCCAATGAAGAAGCTCGTATAGTAATTATCGAACGCTTACGTATGATTTTGATGAATAAATATAGAGCTTATCTTAGGAACGATCAACGAACCTGTATCAAGGCAATTGAAAATTTATGGTCAAAGTACGCTGTAACTTTAAAGACTATCGAACAAGAGCGTGATGCAGCTTCTGAGCAACTTCAATCCTTTATGATGGAGTTAGAGTATGAGTGATTGGAGTGAAGTAACGCTAGGTGATATATCGACTCAAAAAAAAGGCATAAATTATAAGTCTGAAAACTATTGTCTTAAAGAGTTTGGACACCATTTTATTACTATAAAATGTTTTGTTAAAGGTGGCGGTTACCAGCCGAAGGGAATCAAATATTATAATGGCCCAAGTACTAAATCAGACCTATTAAAGCCCAATGATATTTTGTTTTCTGTTACGGATCTTACTAGGGCTGGTGATATTGTTGGTAGTCCATTAAAAGTGCCTTTTTTTGGTGGTAAGTCATTTGCACTTGCATCAATGGACTGCATGAAAATAAGCCCTAATATAAATTTGTGTGACGCTTCTTTTCTGTACCATAGGTTAATGTTAAGTGACATTAGAAGGCAGATGGTCGCATACTCAGCTGGTTCTACGGTTCTCCATTTGGATACAAAGCAAGTACCTAAAATGAGAGTGAAAATACCGAATGATAAGGTCATACAGAAAAAGATCGCAAATATTTTGGACACAACGGATGAAGCAATTAAGAAAACGGAAGCTTTGATTGAAAAATATCAGCAAATAAAAATAGGGCTAATGCAAGACTTATTCACCCGTGGAATTGCTGCTGATGGCAAACTTCGTCCCACGCGTGAACAAGCGCCAGAGCTTTA
Source organism: Shewanella sp. 125m-7 (assembly GCF_052977045.1). Taxonomy (NCBI): domain Bacteria; kingdom Pseudomonadati; phylum Pseudomonadota; class Gammaproteobacteria; order Alteromonadales; family Shewanellaceae; genus Shewanella; species Shewanella sp. 125m-7. Next base: position 37,527 of record NZ_JBRILQ010000022.1, on the reverse strand, counting down.
TCATAAAACTAAAATAGGCTGGATTCCAAGGGATTGGGATTTATCGCATTTGAAATCAATGTCTAAAGATGGAGTTCAGCACCTTCGTACAGGTCCATTCGGTTCTGCACTTAAAGGTGAGCATTGGGTTGAGGAAGGGCATCCTGTAATTACAATCGGGGCACTTGGAGAAGGTGAGTTTATTGAATCTGAATTGCTTTATATAGGTGATAAAGACGTAAATAGGTTGAGGGATTTCAAACTCAAACTTGATGATGTTGTTTTTTCTAGGGTTGCAGATGTCGGTCGCTCGGTAGTAATTAAAGAAGAACAAGTAGGGTGGATTATGTCATCCAATTTAATGAGAATTTCATTAGATCCTCAAAAAATGATGGCAGAGTTTCTTCAACATCAGCTTTCATCTTATAGCCTAATAAAAAAACAAATTAGATGTAAGGTCAACTCTGCTGGCAGAGATGTTGCGAATAGTGACATCTTAAATAGCTTGTGGTTTATCCAACCAAAACATAATGAACAACTTTCTATTGTTAAACGAGCAGAGGAAATCGACGTTAGATTAAAAACGGAACAATCTCTAGCACATAAACTTCGTCTTCAAAAATCAGGATTAATGGATGACCTCTTAACAGGGAAAAAGCTTGTCACGGTTGATGAACCAGAGGCTGCACATGTCTGAATATACGGAAGTTGAGCAACCTTTTCTTAAGCAGTTAACGGAGCTTTATTGGACTAGCATCGACCAAGGCGAGGGCATCCCCCAAGACCCAATTAAAAGTTTGCGTCACAACTTTCGGCAATGGCTGTTACCTGAGGTTTTTTCTAAGGCCGTTTCGGCGATTAATACCACCAATGATGGTACTGCTTGGTTAACGGATAAGCAGCTACAAGACTTACAGGATCAGATATTACGTCAACCAAATAGAACCTTACTCGAAGCGAATGAAGCAATTCAAAAGCTGCTATTTAAGACTCAGGTTGATGTTAATGAAGTAACTGGTGAGCATGATCCGATAGTTAAGTTGTTTGATTTCGATAACCCAGAAAAAAACACTTTTCACGCGATTAATCAATTTCGTATCGATACGCCTGGGTGTATAAAACAGTTCATCATCCCTGACATAGTTTTATTCGTTAATGGCATTCCGCTAATCGTTGTTGAGTGTAAAAAGGGCGGGCCAACCTGTGCTAACCCTATGGCTGAAGCATTTGAACAGCTTCAGCGCTATATGAATAAACGTAAAGCAACTAAAGAACATGGGTTAAAGGAAGGTGAACCAAAACTTTTCCATACTTCTATGATGCTTATTCGTACCTGTGGGGTTGAAGCGAATTACGGCACCATCACCTCAGGTGATGAGCATTTCTATCCGTGGAAAACCCAATGGCCACCAAAAGATGAAATAGCAGAAGGCTGGAATCAACAGCAGCAGCTCATCAACGGTATGCTCAACAAAACTAACTTGCTAAATATGCTACGTACTTGCTCGGTATTTATGGATACAGACGGCGGGCCTCGTATAAAAGTGGTATGTCGCTATCAGCAATTTAGAGCTGCAAACAAGATCATTGGTCGCTTACGTGATGGTAAAACGGTTGAAGAGAAAAGTGGTGTTGTTTGGCATACTCAAGGATCTGGTAAAAGTTTGACTATGGTTTTTGTCGCAAGAATGCTTCGTGCTTCTCGTGATTTAAACGATTATAAGATATTGCTTATCAATGACCGTGTAGATCTTGAAGACCAATTGGCAGTGACTGCAAGGATTATTGGTGGGCGTGTAAATACCATAGAGAGCAATAAAACATTGCGTGAGCATCTTGCAACGGATAGTTCAGATATCAATATGGTGATGGTACATAAGTTCCAGCTCCGTGATGAAACGTTACCTAATTCTGTTGCAGAGGCTTTAGGGACATATCAAGCGATACCTACTAAGCAATCATTTGGTGTTGTGAATAACTCTTCTCACATCGTATTGATGATTGATGAAGCTCATCGCACCCAAGGTTCAGAACTCGGTGATAACATATTTGAAGCCTTCCCCAATGCAGCACGTATTGCCTTTACTGGTACACCCTTGATTACAGAACGCCACGGTTCAAAGAAAACGCACAAACGTTTTGGCACATACATTGACGAATATAAGTTAATGGATGCAGTAAAAGACGGCACAACTTTGCAGATATTGTATGAAGGTCGTACATCTGACGATGCCCTAAACGACAAGCACGGTTTTGAAACAAGCTTTGAAAACCTATTTAAAGGTCGCACTGATGAAGAGTTATTAGCGATTAAGAAAAAATATGGTGCAACAGGCGATATTCAGGAAGCAGAAAATCGTATTAACGCCATAGCTAAGGACTTAGTTAAGCATTACTTAGAGCATATATACCCTAATCAATTTAAAGCACAGGTGGTTTGCCACTCTAAATTAGCGGCTATTCGTTATCAAGATGCGATTCACTTAGCCTTAAAAGCACATGTTGAAGAGCTGAAAGAAGAAACTAAGCCTGATCTTGAACAAATTAAGCGTGTTGAATTTTTAAAAGCTGCGGTCATAATTTCTGGTGACGGCACAAACGAAGCTGCGTATATCACTAAAGCTCGGAAGGTTGCACGTGAGTGGAATGCCGTTGATAACTTCTGCAAACCATTTGATATGGAAGACCCTGATAAAGTCAACACTGGAATAGCGTTCCTCATAGTATGCGACATGTTGCTTACAGGTTTTGATGCGCCCATCGAGCAAGTGATGTATATCGATAAAAAGTTGAGTGAACATACTTTATTACAGGCAATTGCTCGAACTAACCGAGTTAAGAAAGGAAAGAGTAGAGGTTACATTGTTGATTACATAGGTTTAACCGAAAACTTAACTGATGCCTTAACCTTGTATGCTGCTACTGGCGAGCAACAAGAACTTACTAATGGTTTGAAGAGTATTACCTCTGAGATGCCTGTGTTAGAAGAACGGTATCAGCGCATTTTACAACTATTTTCTCAACATAAAGTTGAAAAAGTACGGGAGTTTGTTGAAGGTGAACTGCCTGATGTTGAAGCTGACGCAGCGGTAGTTCATGAAGCAGTTAAGTTACTTAAAGACGAAAAAATACGTGCCGATTTTGATGTGTATTTGAAAAAGTTTTTAATGAGCTTAGATATTATTTTGCCACACCAAGCGGCACATAAATATCGTGTTCCCGCTAAAAGGTTAGGTTACATATTACGTGTTACCAAAGAGCGCTATAAAGACACTAGCCTTAACTTAGGTGATGCGGGTACTAAGGTAAAAGATCTTATCAATGAACATTTGGTTAATTTAGGTATTAATCCTATGGTGGAGCCAGTTGAGCTGTTTTCTGATAATTTTATTGAAAACCTCAATAAAAATGCAGCTGGCAATGCTGAAGCTAAAGCCAGTGAAATGGAGCATGCTATTCGTAAGCACTGCACAGTTCACCATGATGAGGATCCCGGCTTCTATAGGAGCCTGTCTGAGAAGGTTGAGAACTTAATCGACCAATATCAAGACCATTGGGAAAAGCTTGCTGAAGAGCTGGAGAAGCTGCGTACTGATGCAATGGAGGGACGTAAACAAGGTGAAGAAGGTATGAGTAAAGAAGCAACGACCTTTTACGAGCATATTGCTAATGAAGCCTTTGAAGGCGGCAAAGTTCCCTCTGATGCTAAAGCCAAAATGAAAGTGCTAATGGAAGCCATTGTTGAAACATTGCAGACTAGTATTGGTAGTATCGACTTTTGGAACAATCCCAACAAGCAGAAAAAAACACGTAGTGAAATCAAAACTGCATTGACGCTTACCGGGATTCAAGAGCTTAAACAAAACCGAGAGCGAGTCGCTATTGAGATTATGAAGTTGGCTAAAAACAGACACGATGCTCTGATTAAAAGTGCCAATGGAGGTGATGAATCATGAACGCGAGAAGAGTCCGAGATATTGACTATCAGCTGATGCCGGGTGCAGACAGAAAAACAACAGATATCGTTATTGAGCGCAATGGTATTATTGCTGTTCGTCCACCTATTAATTACACACCGGAGCAAGTTGACGCAGTTGTTGAAAGCAAGCGTATGTGGATTTATCGAAACTTAGCTGAGTGGCGTGACTTGAATGCAACAGCTGTAGTTCGTGAATGGGTAAACGGTGAAACATTCCTCTATTTAGGTCGCTCCTATCGTTTGTCATTAATTGCTGAACAAACTGCATTACTAAAGCTTAAGGAAGGTCGATTCTGCTTAAATCGGAAGTTAATCGATGAAGGTGGAACAGATGCTGCTAAAAAAGTGTTTGAAGCTTATTACTCGGACAAAGGCATACAGCGTATAACGGATCGAGTTAAATACTACGCTCCAAAAGTAGGTGTAACGGCTTCATCAATCAAAGTGAAGGATATGGGGTTTCGCTGGGCAAGCTGTAGCAAGTCAGGCGCACTTAACTTTCATTGGAAATGCATGATGGCACCACCAAAAATCATCGATTACATCGTCGTTCATGAGCTATGTCATATGTATCATCATAATCATTCAGATGCATTTTGGAATGAAGTAGATAAAGTCATGCCTGATTACCACGAACGTAAAGAGTGGTTGAGGAAAAATGGGGCAGGGTTGAGCTTATAGCTAGTGTTTTGTGTTCAGACTTAATGCCTAGCAATGATCGAAGGACAGTTGATGAGAGAAATAACAGAAAATCAGTTTAACGCATATTGTTATGCTAGACAGCCGCTCGTCAGAACCATTAGTAACGAAATAAAGTGGTATGAGGCAGGTGATCGAAAAGTTTTAGCTACCTTAATTTTAGATGATACGGATAAAGACTATAACTTTGTTATTTTAGTTCGTGATGCCCGTAAACTTTTTCGCGCCTGGAATATCTCTTGTAGCCATCCAACCATAGAAGACGCTGAGAAAAAATTATCGCGAGAAATGGACTCTCTAGTCAATGACGGAAAAGATGTTTATGAACAAGGAGATGAAACTTCTCCACCGCACGATATTTTAGCTTCTAAAGTAGATGAAGATAAGCAGCATGAATATTTTAGAGTTTTAGTTACAGAAAAAAGGATGGAAGCGGCTAGAAATTTAATAATTGAAGCTGTGTATAGCTATGTGGATGTTGATGGCCATTACATAAAAGAATTTCAAACTAATGGGTTTGATGCCAGACTTTGGGAGCTGTTCTTATACATATTTTTGTATGATGCGGGTTTTGAATTTAACCAAGATTACAATGCTCCCGATTATCTTGTTTCTTTTTATGGAAAACATTTTTGTATTGAGGCTGTTACAGTCAACCCTAGTAAAAATCCTAATAGGCCAGATCCACAACCTCCTCTAAATGATGTGGATATGCAGAAGTTGTGCGATGACTATATGCCTATAAAGTTCGGTAGTAGCTTGTTTACAAAGCTACAGAAGAAATACTGGGAAAAGCCACATGTCCAAGGAAAACCACTTATTATAGCTATTCATGATTACCATATGCCAGGTTCCATGACCTGGAGTAGAAATGCACTAGTTGAATATTTATATGGTAAAAGAGCAAGAGTTGTAGAAATTGATGGGCAACAGTCCGTTTATGAAGAAACAATTGAAACTCATAACTGGCAGGGTAAAACTATACCTTCAAACTTCTTTAATACTGAGAATGCAGAAAACATTAGTGCAGTTATTTTTACGAATACAGCAACTATTACTAAATTCAATCGCATGGGTAAGTTAGCTGGCCTTGGTGGCGAGAATATTAAAATGCAGAGAGTTGGGGTTAAATTGCACCCTGATCCAAAATCTTTGGAGCCAGTGCCATTCGCTATTGATGTAGACGATCCAAGTTACGAAGAAAGTTGGTCTGAAAGTGTCGTTATGTACCACAACCCTAATGCATTGCACCCTGTAGATATTAATTGTTTCACTACGATTAACCACATGTGGCTGGACAAAGAGTCAGGTGATTTAGTCGGTATTCAGCGTGAAGGCGATATTCTTAATTCAATAACAAATGTGTTTGAGATTGAAGCATGATTATCAATCACGTAGAGATCAAATTTGTAGAGCAAAAAATATTGTGTCTAAGAATTTTTAATATTTTAGGGTATAAGTAAGGGTATTTAAAATCTACTCTAACCTTAACCGTTATAAAACAACTGGTTAATTGCTGGTGGGCGGCATGATGTAAGCAGTGAGCTCCCATGTAGCCCATGACACCCATGCCGTTATCTAAATATAAATTAAATGACACCTGATTAGGTGACTATGTAGTTATATTAAGGCGCTTATCACTTATCCTGGCTGGCAGATATGCTCGCTCCACCAACACATAAGCTCTCTGCGTCGTTCGATATAGTCTGCTCGGTTGTAGGCCGCTCGAACGGTGTTCTTATCTACGTGAGCCAGTGATACCTCAATAAGTTCAGCATCAAAGCCTTGCTCGTTCAGTGTAGTGCTGGCTAATGCTCGAAGGCCATGAGCCACTAAACGGCCTTTATAGCCCATACGCTTGATCGCCATATTGGCGGTTTCAGTGTTGGTATGTCTGTTCGGGTTTCTGTCAGCAGGGAATATGTATTCCAAGTGACTACTGATTGGCTGCATGCGCTTTAGCAATGCGAGAACTTGAGGTGTTAAAGGGATTATGTGCTCACGCTTCATCTTCATGCGCTCAGCTGGAATCGTCCAAAGCTGTTTATCAAAATCAATTTCGGTCCACTTCGCTTTTGCAGCTTCTGCTGGGCGGGTCATAGTGTGCAGCTGCAGTTCAATTAAGCAGCGAGTGGTTATCTTTATACTAGAGTAGGTAAGTGCTTCGATAAACTCAGGTAGCTCTGCTGGCTTGAGTGTAGGCATTTGCCTTTTCTCTGGGACGCCAAAGGCTGCTGTTATGCCAATAAGCGGGTTTGAATGTATCAGGCCAGTATTAACTGCAAAGGTCATCACTTCGTTTAGCCAGCTGATCACCCGTTTGCAGCTTTCTATATTGCCTTTAGCTTCGGCAGGTTTAAGCACTTGAATGACTTGTGGGGCGGTTAAGGCACTGATTGGTTTTTCACCCAGCTCTGAGAACAAATATAGTTCCAGGCGTCGATAGAGCTTTTGACCGTGATTTTCAGAGACTTTCTGCTTTTTTATTTCAAACCAAGCATCAGTTACAGATTTGAGAGTATTTTCAGCATCGATTTTTACTGCAGCTTTACGTTGTAGCTGGTGGTCTTGTGGATCGATATCTTTAGCAAGCAACTCTCTGGCTGATTCTCTGCGCTTTCTAGCTTCTGCTAGTGAAACATCAGGGTAGGTGCCTAAACCTAGGTTGGCTCGTTTCTTTGTTTCTGGACGGGAATAGTTAAGCAACCAAAACTTGGAACCACCGGTTTTGACTCTAAGCGATAGTCCTCTTCCGTCTGAGAGATTGTATTCTTTATCTTTAGGCTTTGCGTTTTCGACTGAGGTGGCTGTGAGAGGTTTAATTATCTTTGGCATGGTTGTAACACCTAAATCAGGATTTGGCTCCGATGTTACATTAGGTGTTAACTAAAACTCAAGCTGCTATGGGATGGCAATAAACGCTAATGGACGCTAAGTCATTGATTTTATGAATTTCAGGCAGAAAAAAAGACGTCCTGAGACGTCTTTATTCCTATATTTGGTGGAGGCGGCGGGGCTCGAACCCGCGTCCAAAAAGCCTACATCCAAGGCGCTACATGCTTAGTCTCTCTTTTGGTTAACCAAGTACACTCCGAAAGACAGGATTGCAATTGGCGAGTTCAGTACTGTTTCGCGGTTCACCCCTGAACGTGGTTCCCTCGCTATCAAATGTGAGATGACCATCTATAAACCAAACCCATTTGAGAAGTTTTGGAAAGATGGCTAGCTAGCCTAAGCTGCTAGAGAGTAGTTAGAGTCGTTTGCAACTATAACGGTGCGGCTTTTTACGAGGCCAACCGCCCCTCGGCATGCTCCCAGGGTTTCGAGAATCTTGTCGAATCCAGAATCGCCCCCAAGTACAACGTGATTGTAACGCGACCAAGCATGTTTTACCAAGCATAAAAATCGCATTTACAACCGATTGTTCATTATACATACGTTATTAATAACGTACGTTGTTGAAATTACTGCTGTACCGCCTTCTTTATGGTACGAGCTTTTTCAATCTGCCATTCGCGATCTTTAGTATCGTCGCGCTTATCATGTTCTTTCTTACCTTTACCCAAGCCAATTTCAATCTTTACCCATGCACCTTTCTGCCAGTACATAGAAATCGGCACGATTGAATAACCTTTACGGTCAACTAGACCTTGAAGCTTATCTAGCTCTTTACGTTTAAGTAGAAGTTTACGTGAGCGTAATGGGTCACATACTACATGTGATGATGCAGTATTAAGAGGCGCGATGGTGCAACCAAAAAGATAAGCTTCGCCTTCTCTTAGAAATACGTAGCTCTCAGACAAGTTTACCTTGCCCATGCGGATAGACTTCACTTCCCATCCCATAAGGGATAAGCCGGCCTCTAGCTTCTCTTCAAACTTATAGTCGAAGGTCGCGCGCTTGTTGCGTGCGATGGAAGCTGAGCTGTTCTTTGAATTTTTTGCGTTTTTCTTAGCCATAGGAGATACATTATACTCACGCTTGGGAAATATGGAATTGGCTAAGCCAATTTATTCGATGTTTTGTCACTGGGCTTGGTGAGTTTGTTTGCTTTTTAGTCGTTTAATAGTATTACTTGGTTTCAAAGATGCGTTTTCTTGTGTTCATGTTAAAATCGACCTTTCGTTTTTAATTATTGAGTAGCAATCGTCAATGCCACAAATTTCACGCAGTGTATTAGTTCGCTTCAGCGCGATGCAGATGTATGAGTTAGTCAATGATGTCGAGTCTTATAAAGAATTCTTACCCGGTTGTGTCGGTGGCAAGGTTATAGAGTTTGACGGCAAAACTATGGTGGCGTCGGTCGATGTGGCAAAAGCGGGAATGAGTAAAACCTTTACCACTCGTAACCAAGTTATTCCGGGTAAAAGTATTCAATTACAGTTAGAAAACGGTCCATTTAAAGAACTTGTTGGTCAGTGGCAGTTTACTGAGCTTACTGAAGATGCCTGTAAGGTTAACTTTGAGCTACAGTTTGAATTCTCTAGTTCGATTGTCGATATGGCCTTTGGCAAGATTTTTAAGGAGCTAATGGGGTCGATGGTGACTGCATTTACGAGTCGCGCAAAGGTGATATATAAATGAGTTCTGAACCAATTCCATTCTTAGTTGAAGTTATTTATGCTCTACCTAAGCAGCAAAAGCTGATTAAGCTTCAGGTGGAGCCTGGTACGACATGCATCGATGCCGTTAAATTAAGCGGTATACAGCAGTATTTTCCTGAAATCGATTTGGAAACAGTAAAGCTGGGTATTTTTAGTCGCTTAGTAAAGCATGACGAAGTACTGCTACCGGGTCAGCGCGTTGAAATTTATCGACCATTAATCGCTGATCCTAAAGATGTGCGTCGCAAGCGTGCAGAAAAGGCCAAAGATGAAGGTCGTATGAATAAGATAACGGGCGCTAAGCTCTGATTTCTACTGTTCTGGCTTTCATATTCTGAAGGTTAAGGCATAAAAAATGGCGAGTAACCTAATAAAGGTGCTCACCATTTTTTTTTCACTAATTTTATTACTATTTATTCAAACTTTTCAGAAAGCGTTTCTGGTTGAGTTTGTTGCTCTTCAATCAAGGGCTTAGCTTGAGGGCGTTGCTCAGGGATCAAAGGGTCACCTTCTGGGGTGTTGATCTCTGGTAACTTGCTTTGTTCAAGCGGGATCCCAAAGTCAGGGCTAAGCTCATAATCACCTTTTACTTCATAAAGCTTATCGCCATTGAAGTTAAGAATAAGCTCTTTATGTATGATGCTCGCGTCACGACCACTCTTATAGTGGTAGACATAATACCAAGTATCATCAGAGAAACTGTCGCGTAAAACCGGGCGACCAAGCACGTATTCAACCTGCTCTTTTGTCATATCGATCCGCAATTTTTCGACCTGTTGTTTTTCCATATAGTTACCCTGAGGGATATCAGGCTTATAGATCAAATAGTCAAAAACGCCGCAGGCGCTAAGTGATATCGAGAGCGCAGCAGCGCCCAAAAGGGTAAGACTTTTCTTTTTAATTGTCATTGAATGCGCTACTTCATCAAAATCTGTCGGTCATAATACCCAAGCAGTCCCCCTTATGACAAGGAGTATTAATGCAAGGCGTGCTTGGGGCGGAATTCTTTACTTTAATAACAGGATTTAACATTAATCTCTGCATTGTGGGTATATTGAGTCGGCAAATGGCAAATAGTTCATCTATCGCACTAATTTGTTAAAAATGACGCTATTGCTATTGTGATGAAAGGATGACTCTTACAGTATGAAATTCAATTGGATACTATCAATTTATTCACTTTATATTACGGTTGAAAAATGGTTTAACTAGAAAGGTAAAACCATTTAATTGTCGATTAAATGCATTGACCTATTTTATGTTTAAGTTACGCAGTTGTTATGCTAACTTAACATGGTTTTGTAATGTATTTGCGCAGCTTAGTTTTTTGCAGCAAAAAAACAATAATAATCGTAATAACAGGCAATTGAGTAAATGACAACAAAAGAAAAAGGAACTTTGGTTTGTGTCGGCACGGGGTTGAACTTGGCCGGACAAATTAGCGTGCTGAGTAAAAGCTACATAGAGCATGCTGATGTGGTGTTCTCTCTGGTGCCAGATGGATTTGCACAACACTGGCTTGAGTCTCTCAACCAAGATGTGCGTAGTCTTCAGCCTTATTACGCTCAAGAAGGCGAAGTTAAAAATCGCCGCGATACCTATGATCAAATGGTGGCAGCCATTCTAGATCAGGTGCATTTAGGCAAAAAAGTTGTTTGCGCGCTATATGGTCATCCTGGCGTTTTCGCTTGTGTATCGCATTTTGCGATTACTCAGGCAAGAGAAGAGGGTTATCAAGCGCAAATGGAGCCGGGTATTTCGGCCGAGGCCTGTTTATGGGCCGATGTCGGTATAGATCCTGGCGCTTCAGGCCATCAAAGCTTCGAAGCCAGCCAATTTATGTTTTACAAGCATACGCCAGATCCGACGACGCATTTACTGCTATGGCAAATTGGCATTGCTGGCGAGCATACCTTAACTGAATTTCATACTTCATCAGACCGGTTACAGGTGTTAGTGGAGCAACTTAGCGAGTGGTACCCGCTTGAACATGAAATCGTGCTTTATGAGGCTCCTAACTTACCCACTCAGACTCCTAGAATCGACAAGATAGCCTTGAAAGAACTGCCGTTTGCGCGCCTTTCATCTATCACGACCTTGCTTATTCCACCCTCGAGAGAGCTAGAGTTTAATCATGAGGTATTGGCCAAGCTTGGGATCACCGCCGAAGACTTAGGTTAATGTCCCTGTGGTAATGAGCTTCAGTTTTGAGACTGAGACGATTAAGCATCTTAAGATGCTTAATGTCGTAAACAGCAATTACAAGCTAGCAGCTGTAAAAAGAGCCGTTAGGTAGCAACCTGAAATAACTCGGCTGCTAAGTAGCGTAAGTAGCTAGGTAAATAAGCACTAAAGTAAACAGTCACTTAAGTAAAAAAGTCACTGAAGTAAAAAGTGCGAAGAAAGTAACTAAACAAAAAAATAAACCAATAATATTCATTTAATTTAAGGGAATAAACATGTCTAAGTTTAATAAGTTTTTCGAAAAGTTGGGTTCTGATGCCAAGCTGCTAGAGGAATACAAGCAAGACCCACAAGGTGTGATGAAGGCCAATGGCCTAACTGATGATGAAACTCAGGCGGTGATGTCAGGCGATGATAACAAGCTTAAATCATTGTCGGGTGGCAAGAGTGTTAAAGGGTTTATGGTTGTTTTTATCAATGATAAGTAACTAAGTATGCGTTTTATCATAGTTATTCTCATCTGTTTTTTAACGCACTCTACATATGTCTATGCAGAGGAGAATAGCTATGATGCTATCTTAACAGAGATCGTTGACTCATTAACTGTCTCCCCACAAAAGTCTACAGAACTAATTTCTAACCTGCTGAATAGCTGGAGTGTCCTTTCTAATGATCAAAGAGCCCGATTAAAAATGTATCAGGCTATTCTAAAAACCTATGGTGGGGATTATCAAGAATCGATACGGTTATTAAGAGAGGCGACAAAGCTTAATCCAAGTGAAGCAACCCTTAACAAAATTTATCAGTATTTATCGACAAATTATATTGGTCTAAAGGATTACCCTGCAGCTTTAGCATTAATGGCAGCAAATTTAGAGCGCATAGATGAAATAAGCGATATAGATATAAAAGTGGGCTCTTACGTTCGCTTAGCTAATCTTGCGTTAGAGCTGGATGCCTATCAAGATTTACGAGATTATGCTCTACAAGCCATGGCACTCAGCCATGATGTTGATACAAGGCAACATTGTTTTGCCCTGTTATATGTGGCAGTTGCTGATTTAAAACAACAACAATTTAAAAGTGCCGAGAGTAGTTTTAAGAATAGTCAGACTTTTTGTGAAGCGAATCAATTACCACTTATTGGCTTGATGTCACAAAAGGGCTTAGCCTTAGTCGCTATCCAGAGAGAGGATTATAACAGGGCTAAATCTCTGCTGGAGCTAGTATTAAAAGGCTATCAAGAGTTTAATTTTCAATCTGAAATCAATCATGTAAATGCGTTACTGAGTCAAACCTATTTCAGCTTAGGTGATGCCTCCCAGGCGGAAGAGTTTGCTAATAAGGTGATGAGTCTAAGTGATGACCCTAGCCATATTGAATATAAAGCGATTGCCGCCAAAGTACTGTCGCAGCGATACTTAGAGTCAAAGCAATATAAGCTTGCTTATGACTATGTAGAATCCCATCAACACTATACCAATTTAATGCTCGATGACACTAAAGCCAAGGCTAATGCTTATCAGATGGCGAAGTTTAAACACCGAGAGCAGGCGCGTGAGATAGCGTTACTTAATCAAGAGCGTGAATTACTGCAAACTCAGAAAGAGTTAGACCGCTCCGACCGAACCAATAATTTAATGATTGTAACTATGTTGATTGGCAGTATTTTCTTCTTGTCGCTATTCGTTATTTATAGTCACAGGCAGAAAATACGATATCGTAAACTCGCATTAACCGATAGGCTGACTGGTGTTTATAATCGCGGAGCGGGTCAAGATTTCGCTGAGAATGAGTTCGTGCAGGTCAGTATGCGTCAAGCTGAGTTTTCCGTAGTAGTATTTGACTTAGATCTGTTTAAAAATATTAACGATAGTTACGGTCATGCGACAGGAGACTGGACCTTAAAGCATGTGGTGTCGGCGGTAAAACCCCTTATCCGTGACAGTGATATTTTTACTCGCATGGGCGGAGAAGAGTTTGCGCTATTTTTACCTTACTCAAATGAAACTGTCGCTCAGGGGATAGCAGAGCGCTGCAAAGAGGCTATTGCCGCGATTGATACTAAATACTCTGGGCATGCATTTAACATTAGCGCCAGTTTTGGTGTTGCCAGCAATACGGTTGAAGATCTCAGCTTAGATCCTCTATTAAAACGTGCAGATATAGCCCTGTATGCATCTAAGCACTCTGGCCGTAATAGAGTAACAGCATATACCGCTGAACTTGAAAAGGACTACCTGCCAGATGAGGCTAATAACCCTCTTGTATTTAGCTAATCTGAATTTATGTTTGGGTTATTGGCTTATATAAACAGAGTTGCTTTTTTGGGGAGGGGAGAGTCAAAGACTCTTTCTCTATATTTATGAGTCTGTAAATAATTTTGTGTAACTACATCTGTCTCTACTCTAACGTTACCTCACTCTGACTTTAAGTTGGACAACATACTTTATTTCTCTGGTTTCACTTCAACTAATAACGATTAATTTAAGATCAAGATTACTTTAGTGTATGGCTTCAGTATTGGGCTTGGTTATTTGCTTGGTTATTGAGCTTCCATTGTTACTTGCTTTCTTAAACCTCGTGACAACGACCCCTGCGTCGCATTTGGCTTAACGTCGTGAATTTAATCTCATGCCTCTATTTTACTTAATTCTGCAACGACAACATAAGCCAAAGAGCTCTTAATCCCCCATGAGTGCTTAATAAAAGCACTTTGATTTAGTGCTTAGTTCGTAGCTTAACATCACGAATTAACTTAGTTTTTGCCGCTTAATGAACTTTTTTACATTTAAACCAATGTTTTTCTCAATGTTAGTCAATATTTATCGAGTCACAACTTGCGTTAGCTGTAACTCAAAAATATACCGTTAACGTAAGCGTAATATTAAAACAGTCGTTTAAATGTTAGAGGTGGATATCTGTTTTTATATCATTGTTTTAAATGTATTTATATCTGTGTGTCGCTATGTGAGAGTAAACACTAGCTTAAATCTGCAGCCTGCAGGTTTCAATGTTTCCGTGTCAACCCAGCGTTACGAGGTGTAATTTTATTACGGAATTACTTTTAATTTATTACCTTGGTCAATTTTTCTTACAACTTACTTACCTCAACAAAGAAACTATTGCTTACTTTTTTTATTGCTTTGTTTTTTAAGGGATTTGTCTTTGCTGGTGATGTGCGCCTTTAGCCCGTTTCTGATGGGCGGTAGGCTTCAGTAAAAGACTTGTATGACTTGGGGTCGCTTGCAACTTACCTCTTTAGTCAGTAGGTTTTGTGGTAAATCAACATATGATTAACGATTACATCGGTTGCATGATAATCCATTTGATTGAGTACCGCGTTTTAGCTAGATGTTGTGATTAAGCAATTTCAATAGTGACGAGTTTAATCATTAGCAAAATGGGTCTGGTTATTGTTAGCTATATGAGTACAGTTTTAGGAGATCAAAGATGACTGAGCAATTAACAGCAGCGCAAGAAACAACAGAAACGACGTCGTCGACTCAGGAGTTGTTGATTAACGGTAACACTGTCGCAGGGCAAGAAACAGTGTTAACAGAGGGCTCGCTGTGTTTACTTAAAGCCTTATGTAAGCAATTTGCGCCAGAGGTCCCTGAATTGCTTGCTCGCAGAACGCACAAGCAAAAGCATATCGATCTAGGCGAGCTGCCAGATTTTTTAGAAGAGACTCGAGCTGTCCGTCAAGGACATTGGCAGATCAGAGGTATTCCTGCTGACTTACAAGATAGGCGGGTTGAGATCACCGGCCCTGTTGAAAGAAAAATGGTCATTAATGCGCTTAATGCAAACGCTAAAGTATTTATGGCTGACTTTGAAGACTCACTTGCGCCAAGCTGGGAAAAAGTGGTGCAAGGACAAATAAACCTGCGTGATGCGGTTAACGGCGATATTAGTTATACCGCACCTGAGACAGGTAAACATTACTCACTAAATGACGACCCCGCGGTGCTTATCTGCAGAGTGCGTGGTTTACATATGCTAGAAAAACACGTGCAGTTTGCGGGGAGTGCCATTCCTGCTGCGCTATTCGACTTTTGTATCTATTTCTACAATAACTACCGCGCGTTATTAAGTAAGGGCAGTGGACCTTACTTTTATATCCCCAAACTAGAAAGTCATCTCGAGGCTAGATGGTGGGCTAAAGTATTTAGATTTGTTGAGGAGCGCTTTTGCCTTCAGCCAGGTACGATTAAGTGCACCTGCTTAATTGAAACCTTGCCTGCGGTATTCGAAATGGATGAGATCCTATTTGAGCTTCGTTCAAATATCGTCGCATTAAACTGTGGTCGTTGGGATTATATCTTTAGCTACATTAAAACGTTAAATAATCATAGTGATCGTGTTCTACCAGATAGGCAGTCGGTGACCATGGACAAACCATTCTTAAGTGCTTATTCACGTTTATTGATAAAGACCTGCCATAAACGTGGTGCGTTAGCTATGGGCGGAATGGCGGCTTATATCCCGGTAAAGGAAGCTGATTTAAACCAACAAGTACTAGAAAAAGTAAAGCAAGACAAACAGCTTGAAGCCCGTAATGGGCATGATGGTACCTGGGTTGCCCATCCAGGACTTGCCGATACCGCGATGGCTATTTTTAATGAATACATAGGCCAAGATCACGTCAATCAGTTACATATAACTCGAGACGTTGATGCACCGATACACGCACGAGAGCTATTGATGCCTGCAACAGGTGAGCGAACGGAAGCGGGGTTGCGGCTTAATATCCGTATTGCACTGCAATATATAGAGTCATGGATTAACGGTAATGGTTGCGTTCCTATCTACGGATTAATGGAGGACGCGGCCACGGCAGAGATCTGTCGTACTTCTATTTGGCAGTGGATAAAGCATCAACAGCCACTCAGTTCTGGGGCTCTTGTTACTAACGCTTTGTTTCAAGAGATGCTGGTAGAGGAGCTTGCCCAGGTTAAAGAAGAGGTGGGGGCAGATTGTTTTACCCACGGTAGCTTTACTCAGGCCGCTGTATTACTGGATGAAATCATCACTTCAGATGAATTGGTTGGTTTTCTTACTGAGCCTGGTTACCAAGTCTTAACAGCGTAAATTTTACGATTTAAAAGTTTGGCTACAATTTGTAGCTTGTGTCCCCCGCACGGTATTCCTACGTGCTGTGCGGGTTTTTAAATTATTAACACTACACTTTTTGTTGTGTGTGTTTTGCTTGTGATTGGCGACTCTTCGGAGTCGTTTTTTTTATTCAACACCACTATGGTTTGACAAAAGTTATATTTGTTGATGAACTGTAAAGGGTTTATTGTTAGCAATTAACGTATAGAATATAGCTATAGGTTCTATCATTGATATTGAGAACACTGATATTGCCAGCATAGTCGTAGCGAGTTATGTGTATTTTCAAGGACGAAATTAGAGCACTGCATCACTTGCATTGTTTGATGGCCAGCAGCCATAAGATGAGAGTAACTTGAAAGCAATTAATAGAGAAAACAGTCGATGTAAAGGCGTTGAATACTGGACTAATCGCATTAGTGACCAAGAGATGCCTGCACTTTGCTCTACGGTAAAAACCCTCGAAAAACTGGCAAAGGATGATGTCTCTTCTTTATCGATTCTTGGTAAGAGTGTCATGCATGATAATGCATTGACCTCCCGAATTTTGCGAGTGGCAAACAGCGTGACCTACAGTAAGGGCATTAGCCAAGTGACCACCGTCAGCCGTGCAGCGGTAGTGCTGGGTTTTGATACGATTAAGAATATCTGTATTACCGCTAAATTACTCAGCAGTTTACTTGAATCCGAAGGGCTTTCAGAGGGCGTTTACAACAGAATGCTGAAGCTGATGGCACAAGCATTTCAGGCTGCAATGCTCACCAAGATGTTACTCAAAGATTATGATGAAGAGTTACAAGAAGAGGTTTTCATTGCCTCTTTGCTTTATCACTTAGGAGAAAGTGCTTTTTGGAGTACTGGCTGCACCGAAACCTTGGTGCTTGATAATAAGCTTAACCATTGTGATTCGTCACAAGAGATGAATAAAGTCACTCGAGAACTGCTTGGCACCACGTTTGAACAATTGTCTCTAGGGCTCGCAAGGAGCTGGGGATTAGGTCGTTTACTGATAAAGTCACTGAGCCAGCCAGATGAGCGAACACCAGAGATCCGCAGTATTTTTTTGGCTAATAAGCTCAGCGAAATACTGTGCCAAGCACAGCCATCCATGTCAGAATTGTCGAAGCGATTAAAACAAACTGCTGATATGTTAGGTTTAGAGGTGGGTGAGCTTAAGGGGCGGATAATTCGCTGTCATAAAGCGACTAAAACCATGGCTGATGCCTATGGTGCGCGGATTTTGGTGAAGCATTTACCTGACCCCAAATACCTATCTGATGAGTTAGAGGATACTGAACCAAGCGTTATTATCTATGCTGCAGATGCTAACCGTCAGCTAGAGTGTTTGCGTGAACTAACTCAGTGCGCATTACATAAACAAGATTTTAATCTAGTACTTTCTATAGCATTAAAAGGCATCTTAACGGGTGTTGGCGTTGACCGCTGCTGTGTGTTACTGATGACACCTAACCGAAAAAATTTAACGTCTAGAATGGTGTATGGTGAGGGGGCACAGCAAATGAAAGCCTCGTTTAATATTTCTTTGAATAGTGCAAAAAGCGTATTCCAAGATTGCATTTCGTTAAAGAAGGCGCTTTTCATTGATAATCCAAGATCATCTAAATGGCGTTTATTTATGGATGATGAAATTTCAGCGATAACCGCAGCAACGGGCTTTATGCTTGCGCCTCTTATAATGGATCATACAGCGATTGGTGTGGTATATGCAGACAGAGATAGTTCAGGCCGGCGTTTATCCCAAGATGACTTTATAAGCTTTAGCCATTTGGTTGATATGGCGAATGTGTGCTTCTCTGCCTCGATTAAATAATGGTAGTACGGGCTAATTGAGATTTTAAGTTAAATTTAAAGCGCTAGCCTGTGGCGCTTTAAATTTATCCTCAGGAGCAAAAAGTCGTTATTTATCTGCGGCCTTTATTTGTTGGGTAATCGATTTTGCTATGGCATTTGGGATAGGGAAGCTTAAGTGATATTGCGCTATTTTCCAGCCTTGGTTGGTTTTTATTAGGGTACCAGTGCCGCGACTCACGCCGTAAGATGGACTCGATAAAATTTCGTCAAACCAGATCACGTCACCGTGTTGTGTCATCTTTCGGCTTACTAAATCGTAACGCCATCCTTTAGTGGGCCTGGCATATTGTTCGAATTCTACTTTTCCCCAGTGCTCGTTTACATCTGTACCAATAAAAATCCCCTGTTCATCGTATAGTGCAAAATAGTTATCCCAATCGGCAGTAGAAGAGTATTGGTTCAAAGCATCCAAAACCATTGTTGCTTGCTGCTTATCATTTCTCGGCATGTCACTGGCGAGTGAATTGATTGAAATTGAGCTTGAGAGTAACAATAAAATGCATAGAGCTTTTGAGGCACTAAAATTGAACATATCTATCCTTGTAATGATGTTAATGAGTTTAACCATAGAGTAACTATGCTCTTCACTCGTTGTAAACAACCTGGACGTTGTGAATGCCATTAATGCACGACTATATGGATATAGGAGGTAGAGTCACGCAGGAGCAGTTACTAAGGCTCAATCAATGACCCTGCCTCAGAACCACTAAACTCTCGCTGAGCGACCAAATCTTTATACTGATTGGTATTAGTTCCAATTCACAGGATCGAGTTGATAAAACGAACTCAACTCTTGATAAAGTGCTGGGTGTTGATTAATAACTTCATGGGGTTGCTCGAAAAACACCTCACTCACTACCGCGAAGAATTCGGCTGGGTTAGTCGCTCCATAGTAACTAAATAGTGAGTATTCACCGTGCTCAGAGGCGCTGACTAAAGTTTGATACTCTTGTAATAGCACTTCAGACCATGATGCGTAGTCGGCAATGTTTTTTAAAATAGGGGCGCCGTTCGCTTGACCATCTTCTTGATCTAATTGATGGGCAAATTCATGGATCACAACATTACTGCCATCATCAGGTATTGCTGCATCATGTTTGGTCGTTTGCCAAGACAGTATCACTCGACCATGTTGCCACGATTCACCCGATAATACTCTTCGTTGAGCAGACACAACTCCTGCACCATGTTGTTGCTGGTTTTCGACAATAAAAGCTGATGGATAAATCAAGATCTCTTTTAATCTTGGGTAAAAGTCGGTTTGCCTATTGAGTAATAGTAAGCAGGCTTGTGCGGCTACCGTGACGCGAATATCGTCGTTGATTTTTAGACCATCGCAGCCGACAAAATGCTTCTCGGCGATAAAGACTTGAATGTGTTTTTTTAGCTGTAGCTGCAGATCAGCCGGTAATACTCTGAAGAACGGGATACGCCGTTTTAAAATATCACGCCATTCATGAGGAAAAGGCTGCTGGTTAACCCGTTGTCGTCGGCGACGAGCGCGCCATGACGCACTAGCAATCCATACAATCACACTACTGCTGATGAGTAGGATAAGAAAAATCGCTAACATAGATATCCTTTTTATTAAGCGTTAGTGTTGATATATGGACGCAGTGAGCAAGATTCAACCACGGGCCGATTCGATTCGTCCGTTTTAGTTGGAGTTCGTTTGAGTTCGTTTGGATTTGTAGCGAGGGTTATGATTGAGAAGAAAAAGACTGGCAGCACAATACTTCAACATTGACGGGTTACTGCCAGCTAAGGGAAGGGAGAACTATACCAATCAGTATAAGAAAGTGATCTACTCAGAGTATTTTTGGCGAACTAATTCAAGACGGATGGATGATGGAATGGTTGTTCCCTAGCTAAGTCATTCAACGCAGAAGTAGGAAGCCAAAAAACCTCCTTACAGGCGAGTTTTAGCGCATCCGATGCTGCGTTAACAAGCTTAAACGTAGAATAACTATGCTCTTCACTCGTTACCTTGCCTCAAAAGCGCTAAACTCTCGCTGAGCGGTCAAATCTTTATACTGATTGGTATTATTCAACGATAATGCTTTTTTCCTTTTGCTTTCTTTGTTCTGGGCTTAAATTGAAATGATGTTCAATTAAGAAGCGAATCAACTTTGACTTTGCTATATCGCAGTCATCGGCCAGTGTTGCTAAGTGAGCGATGGCTGACTCCGTTAAGGTAAAGGTTGCCTTTCTGACTGGGCAATTTCCTTTTTTTACCGTTAAAACCGTTTCAGCATGCTGAGTACAGAGTAAATTACTTCTAAACTCAGGCTGAAACCGCGCCTTCTGTCGCTCTAAATCAATGACTTTACTTTGGCTGGTAGCAAGTACTTCTTGGCCTGAAGCGTAACGACTCGCATCGTTAATAAAGTCATCGATTAGATCATCGAGTGCTAGCTGTCTCGTTTGGATCTGCCTATGGGTAGAACTAGACGGCGTAGAGTTTTTCTTGAGATCTGCCAGACCCATAATTACCTCTCATCTTGTTCATGTGTTTTTCGGCAAGGCGATTACGAATTTCTGTCGCATTGTTAACTTGCAGCATTTCACAGGCGATACCTCTAATCTCTCCAGCGGCTTTGCCTTTAGGTTCAATTTCGAGTACCGATAAACCAGACTCTTCGCTGTCATCATAGATGTTTCGGCTATAGGTAATCGCATCTAACACATTGATGTCGTATGTCTTACACACTTCTTTTGCTTCAAATATACGGTTGGCTTGGTTAGGAAGACTTGGGCATTGAGTAATAACAAATGTGGCGCGCATTTTTGGGTTAATCATCATACAAGTAGCGACAATATCATCCATATGGCTAACCGTTTTTAAGTCTCGACGCTTAGGGCGCAGTGGCATAAGCACGTGAGATGCCACTGACATAGTTGCACGCAGTGCTAAGTTATCTTGGCCCCCACAATCGACGATGACATAGTCATAATGCTGTTCTAAACTCAGAAGGTCATTACGAATCTTACCGTAGAGTTGCACGCAGTTGATACTGGGTAAATCCGGGTTGTTATTACGCGCATGGATCCAATCTGATGTCGTACGTTGAGGATCGCAATCAACCATAATAACAGAGGCTTGGCATTCTGCTGTGAGAAATACAGCGACATTTTGAGCTAGGCAACTTTTACCACTACCACCTTTTTCGCCACCGACGAGTATGATCATATTGTTTTCCTCTTGTACGCGGTTAATGTATTTTTATTATTATGAGAATGAAGGTAAGTAACAGTTTGCGTACAGGTGATATGGAATTTGTTAATAACGGCAATCCACTTCATCCCTCTGTCACTGTAAGCTTAATCTAGGTCGAATGGCTGCCTTCGTCAACTGTATGATTTTTGACGTTTTTATTCGTGTTGACGAGTGGTGTTTTTTTGACGTTTTGTTCGGTTTTGTTGGTTTTTTGGCGCCAAGTTAAAAGTGTTGCCGATAGTGGTTATTTGTTAAGTTAATTAATTACTTATCTTGACGGGGTTTATAATTATTCAATATATCCGAATAAATACCGGGCTGATTTTCACGTTTAATGGCTCATTAATAAGTTTGGTTATTTCGATGTGATATCGATTGCGCTATTAGTATTACCAAATGGTATATGCAAGTTTTGGCCTGATCTGTTGATAATTTGGCATGGTTACTGACGGAGTCTTTATTAGCGCTGCATTTCCAGAAAACTTTGATAGAATGCGCCGCAATACAAGTTTGGATTAGATAATACTTTAGTGGGGACTCGGTGATGGATGAAAAACTTCTGCTTGAAGCCATTACGCAAAAAATGCCTTTTGGAAAATATGCTGGCAGACGCTTACTGGAACTGCCGGAGCCTTACTTAGTTTGGTTTCACTCACAAGGCTTTCCTGAGGGGAAGTTGGGTCAGCAACTAGCGTTAATGTATGAAGTAAAACTAAATGGGCTTGAAGGTATGTTGCAACCCATATTAGACGAAGCTAAGCGTACAGGCGCTAATTGAGTGATAAATAGACTGTAATTAAGAAAGTTCCGTGATAGGGATTAAAATACTTTGTAATGAGAGTTGGATCTAATAGTTGAATATTGACTCTCTATAGTTGAGACTAATTAGAGATTTATAATCTATTGCATGCTTTAATACTGATGAATTAATAATTTATTTAAAGGAAATTTCCGATGATAGCTAAACTAGTAAAATTGGCTGCGGCAGCAACGTTAGCACTCGGTATCTCTAGCGCATGGGCACAAGGTGTTATGCATGAGGGAACAGTCGTTGATACTATGAATGGCGGCGGTTATACCTACGTACAAATTAAAGAAGCTGACAAAACATTTTGGGCAGCGGGTCCACAGATCGAAGTTAAAAAGGGCGACACTGTTGTTGTTCAAGAGCAGATGTGGATGAACGATTTTAGCAGTAAAACACTAAATCGTACTTTTGATGAGCTACTGTTTGTTGGCCGCATCGATAAGAAGTAATTGTCATTTTAAAGCCATAAGCGGAACCGCTAGGCAGTAAATAATGAACCTTAAATGGCGTAGACTGAGTCTACGCCATTTTCTTTTGTGTCAAACTACCGCAAAATATAGGCTCAATAGCCATATTACCCGCAACCCTCAATCGCCCAAAGTAAGTGAACATTATTCATGCTGAAA
Organism: Shewanella sp. 125m-7; assembly: GCF_052977045.1. Classification (NCBI taxonomy): domain Bacteria; kingdom Pseudomonadati; phylum Pseudomonadota; class Gammaproteobacteria; order Alteromonadales; family Shewanellaceae; genus Shewanella; species Shewanella sp. 125m-7. The sequence continues at coordinate 14,441 of NZ_JBRILQ010000022.1, read as the reverse complement.
CTGATCCCTTATCAAAAAAGTTATGCTGCCGATATCTCTGTATTGGCACATAAGGCCATTAATCAGATAAGTGATGATATTTATAGTCTTGATGAAAAAATGGCTTGGTCATTTGCGCCGCGATCACAATATCACTGGCATAAGCGACTATCGCGCTCGCAAACCTGGTTAATGGTTGACGATCAGCCGATAGGGGCAGGGGGCGCTTTTTGCTGTGGTTTTATCAACCTCGAAACTCAATTTAATAGTCGTGGCTATATCGACAGTCTCTATGTACATCCGGACTATCAAGGGCAAGGCATCGCCAAGTCGCTGTATAAAGCACTAGCCTTATGGGCAACTGAGCATAACTATCCTGAGTTGTTTGTTGATGCATCTAAACTCTCTAAGCCCTTATTTGAGTCGGAGGGCTTTAAGTTGAGGCACCGTAGTTATCAAGAAAAACGAGGCGTGGTGATAATGGGGTTTTACATGAGTTTGAACATGAATTAGCACATTAGCTTTAACATGGCTGAGCACATCAGTTAGTAAGGGAGCTTGCAAAGGATTTAGTTGCAATGTTGAAAAGGAATAACAGCATGAATAAGCCGATAATTCAGGTGCGGCCATTTACGAATGATGATGTGTCGCAGCTCGCTCAAGTTTTTCACTTAAGCATTAATCTCGGTACAGGCTCTCATTATAACGAGCAACAACGTGCAGTCTGGTCACCGACGATACGCAGTGATGAAGCTTGGCTTGAGCGTTTAGCGGGGACATTGACTTGGGTTGCTGAAATCGAACGGCAGGTCGTAGCTTTTATAAATTTAAAGAATGTCAGAGCATACAATCTTGGAAGTATTTTGGACGATAGCGCCGAAATTGATAGCTCGTTAGAGGTTGTAGATAAGCCGGGCGCTAATCTTGCTAGTAATAAAGCTCCGCTCACCGCAGAGGTTGATTGCCTATTTGTTCATCCAGATTTCAGCGGCACTGGCATTGCGAGTGCGCTATATCAGACGCTTGAGGCTCAAGCATTAGATTTAGATTTAGTGCAATTGACGGTCGAAGCGTCTTATTTAGCTAAGCCTTTTTTTGAGCGGTTTGGGTTTCACACCAAATGCCAAAATAGTCATCAACGAGGTGAGCAAGTGCTAGTGAATTTCAGTATGACTAAAGATTTAATTAAGTGACAACACAAGTTAGCGATTAAAGCACCGATTTGACTGGGAGCGAACAGGCCTTTGCTTACTCATCTTTTATTGAGTCTGGTATAGCGAGTGTATGGCTAATACGGCTTGAGTTTGAGCTAAGGGCAAGGCGGAACATTGCCCATAACGACTCAAGTTAACGCCTTTATATACCCAAGCAACCTGAAGATGCAGGGTTCAGTGGGAATTTAATGCGCTTTAAGCAAGGCGTTGATTGCAGTTAATGCTTGTTCCCTTAGCAAGATCAATAACGCAGCAGAAAGTGCATTAAAACCCATCGAAGAAGGCTTTGCGCAAGCCCACTTCGTTGTTGCACTAGCTTAAAAGGGAGTTACCATTCCTACGCTAATACGCCTAGAATTGAACTCGCGCAAGGCCTCTGAAATGAGCATGTTCAAGTCGTTTGGGTATATCAAGGGTGATTGTGGCTAGTGTAATAAACCTGTGGTTCCAAGATTTCATCCAGCGCTTGCGCTTTGCTAATAAAGCGAATAAAGGCCCCTGGTAGAGTTAACCCTTCGATATCCTTTTGCCAATTAGCTTGCAAGATGGGGAAGTAACCTTCTTTACCCGATGCGGTATAAGAAGATGAAACGCCCGTGTAATAAGCATCGGCGTCCAGAGGTAACCATAGTTGTTTACCCTCTACAATACGCAGTACTTCCAGTTTAATAATACGTTGCCCTAACGCTTGCCTGCCATCATAAAAGTATTTCAAACCATAGGTATAAGGGAAGCTACCTGCGCCAGTACCTATGACACTGTTATTGGTTGCAGCATTAATCGCAGACTCTAACATTTGAAATAGATACAGACCTTGGATCTCATACCTTACGAGGGGAATATCAAATGGCAGAATACGACCAACCACTTCCGCTAAGCTAACATCCCCTTTATCAAGAGATTGACGCACCCCACCGGCATTATGTAGCGCGAAGTCGACATTGATCCCTAACTCATGGGTTTCTTGATACATACTTCGACTAACCCAAGGCGCTATTTCACTGCCATGGGGTAAGGCCTTACTCGGTAAGCGGGTATGAACTAGGTTTTTGGGCACAAAGCCCAATATTTTGTTATTCAACGCATCTAGGCTAGGGCGATATTTTTGTAAAATTCTCGCTTGTACCTGACTATCTTCACCGTCCCATAATATGAGTGGATGAGATGCTAATGTTTGTCGTACATTTACGTAATCTTGTGGGCTCACATCATTTGATGCTTGCAGAATAAACTGCTGATCTAACATGAAGTAGTTACCACCAGAAAGACTGATGACCTTGCCGTAGGCATCAAAGGTGATATCGGCGAGTCCTAACGTTTCAGCGTATTTCCCCGCATGCACAATCGCTGTGTCATTGATACATTCGCCGTAAGGCATATCAGACAAGCCAAGCGCGCTAAAGTCGCCTTGTAGCGTATGTGAGTGGCCACCAACAATAACGCTGATGCCATCGACTTCAGTCGCTAATTCTCTATCTTGAGCGAGACCTAAATGGCTAAGCACAATAATATGCTCAATACCGGCGGCTTTTAGCTGCGATACTGTGCGCTTGGTGGTCTCTATAGCGTTAATAAAATGAGTGTCTTCGTCTGGCCCCGCAATTTCTTTCATTTGATCAAGAGTGATACCAAAAGTCGCCACTTGCTTGTCGCCCAATGGTTTAAGCAGCACTTTCGCCGTTTGCGTCTGTGGGTCAAAATCAAGTAAGTTGCGATGGTTAGCTAGGCGCGCCGGTTTGTGCTGACACTCTTGGCTAAGGTCCATATTGCCTGCGAGAAGCGGAAAATTAATATCGTTAAGAAAATCGAGCACCGGCTCGTTACCGGCGTCTATTTCATGATTGCCGAGCACCATGGCGTCAGGTTCAAGCATATTCAATAAGTCTGAATTGGCCTTACCTTTAAATTCATTGAAGTAAAGCGTGCCTTGAAAACTGTCGCCACCATGCAGGAAGAGAAAATCTTGTTGACTGTCTTTGGCCGCTATTTTTGCTTGCTTGAGCTGATACGCAATTCGGGCGTAACCACCAGTATGGCTATAAAGAGTCAGCTCTTTTTGTTGCTCATAAATCGTAAACTGAATACGGTTTGCATCGAAGTGAGAGTGGGTGTCATTTATGTGGGCAAGTTTTAATTTATATTGCTCTATTTTAGTTTGTACAGTTGTCATCTTATTCCTCTGGACCAAACAAGGATTATAGCACGGGCGGTATAAATAATAACAAGGAGATTTTGTGCGGTTTTAAAGAACCAGATGTACTGAACTGGGTGCCAAAGAGTTAAAAGATAGACAGGAGTGATACTAGGTGATGTTGGTAGAGGAGGTGCATGAAGCGCTAGTATGGTGTATTGGAGGTATTAAAAAAGGGAGCCAAGCTCCCTTTTTTTGACGTCTAATGAACAGCGTCGTTAATACACAAAGATCAGATGTTAGCTAGATTTAGGCTTCTCTTGTTCTGATTTTTTTTCTTGTTCGAAATCGCCATCATCAGACAACACTATGCCTTTGTCTTTCATGCGGCGGTTCCATAACTTACGTGCAAATTGTTGCATGTCAGCTACTTGATCATTCGAGTCAACAATTTCAAGCCCTAGGAGTGACTCAACGATATCTTCTAAGGTAACAATACCTTCGTTAGAACCGTATTCATCAACCACCATAGCAATCTTGGTATTACGCTTAATCATTAACTCAAAAAGAGGCAAAATCTTGGCAGTCTCAGGGATCACCAATAAACTCTTTTTAAGTACAGCAATCGACTCTTTTGGAGTGTTACGCTCGGCAAGTAAAATATCGTTTCTATTAACGTAGCCGATAATATTATCAGGGTCTTCGTCATACACAGGAATTCGAGTAAACGGCTTTGAGATAAATCGTTTAGCAAACTCATCTTGAGTCAAATCAATAGGCAACCTAAACATGACCGTTCTTGGCGTCATGATCGCAGTAACAGGCATCTCTTTAACTGACAGCATTTGAGTCAAAATCTTCGACTCTTGCTCATCGAGTTCCCCAGATGCTCGACCAATCTCAGCCATTGCACTCATTTCTTGACGAATATACTGACCTTCATCGCCTTTACCCATTAACTGAGTAACCTGCTTAGACATCCAAATGAGAGGTAAAGTACCACGTTCCATCCAAACTAATGCGATAGAAACAGCAGGAGCTAGTGAGCGCCAGTAGTTTGCACCCAATGTTTTAGGAATGATCTCAGAGAAAAAGAGAATTAAGAAGGTAAGAACACCAGAAAATACGCCTAGCATCTCATCGCCAAATACCTTAGCGGCTTGTGCACCAGCAACAGCAGCACCAACGGTGTGCGCGATAGTGTTAAGCGTAAGAATAGAAACGAGAGGAGATTCAACATTCTCTTTTTGCTTACGTAACCGGTTAGCTGCACCTGGGTTGGTGCTCGATAACGAGGCAATATAACTTGGTGTAACAGAAAGCAATACAGCTTCAAATACACTACAAAGAAAAGAGACTGTAATCGCGACTAATATTATAATGATAAGGGTTATCATAAAGGTGAAATTACACCTCCAAATGGCAGACCAGAAGTAGTCTGCGCGGATTCTAGCACAGGTTTTTAACTTTGGTGAGAGGCCGCTGGCTAATATTTGTTAAGATCTGTATAATTCGCCGCCCACAAGCTGGTTTTAGGTTTTTTGAGGTTAGACAAAATGAGTGAAAAGAAGATCAATTTATTGAATCTTGATCGTAAAGCATTAAGAGCGCTATTTACCGAAATGGGTGAAAAGCCATTCCGTGCTGATCAGTTGATGAAATGGATTTATCACTTTGGCGTCAGTGACTTCGAAGAAATGACTAACATTAACAAAGTATTGCGAGCAAAGCTTGCTGCTAAATGTGAAATTGTGGCGCCTGAGATTTCAAGCTATCAAAAATCGATTGATGGTACGATTAAGTTCGCCATTAACGTTGGCGACGGTCAAGAAGTTGAGACGGTTTACATCCCTGAAGAAGACCGTGCAACTTTGTGCGTATCATCACAAGTTGGTTGTGCGCTTGAATGTACTTTCTGCTCAACCGCGCAGCAAGGCTTTAACCGTAACCTAACTGTTGCTGAAATCGTTGGCCAGATATGGCGCGTTGCTGACTTTATCGGCTTCGTTAAAGACACTGGCGATCGTCCTATTACCAACGTGGTAATGATGGGCATGGGTGAGCCATTGCTTAACCTTAAGAATGTGATCCCAGCGATGGATATCATGTTAGATGACTTTGGTTTTAGCTTATCTAAGCGTCGCGTCACGCTATCGACATCGGGTGTCGTGCCTGCATTAGATATACTAGGTGATGCATTAGATGTTGCATTGGCAGTGAGCATTCACGCGCCAAATGACGAGCTTCGTGATGTGCTTGTACCCGTCAATAAAAAGTATCCACTAGAAGAGTTCCTAGCGGGCATTCGTCGTTACATTGCGAAATCAAATGCAAACCGTGGCCGCGTAACGGTAGAATATGTCATGCTCGATCATATTAACGATAGTACTGATCAAGCACACGAGCTGGCTAAATTGATGAAAGATACGCCTTGTAAGGTGAACTTGATTCCATTTAACCCTTATCCTGGTTCTCCATATGGCCGTTCATCTAACTCTCGTATTGATAGATTCTCGAAAGTCTTGATGGAATATGGTCTTACGGTTATTGTGCGTAAGACTCGTGGTGATGATATCGACGCAGCATGTGGTCAGCTAGCGGGTGATATTCGCGATAGAACTAAGCGTTTAGCGAAAAAACAAATGCAACAGAGCCAAATTTCAGTCACAATGAACTAACTCTTTGTATCTACAGGTAGATGGGCGCAACAATGAATCAGAGTAAGCTGGTGTTGCCACTGGTATTAATCGTGTCATCTATGGTGACAACGGGGTGCGTGACCCAAGATACCTATGCAGGGACCGATATCCCTGTCTCTGAACGTAAAGTCGATAAGGTTTCCGCTGCACGTCAACGGATACAACTCGGCTTAACCTATCTACAAAAAGGCAATAGTGAACAAGCCAAAGCTAACCTCGATCGAGCGTTGGCTTTTGCTCCAAATTTGGAAGAAGTGCATATTGCCTTTGCTTATTACTATCAATCCGTAGGTGAGCTAGAGAAAACAGAACAAGCATACAGAAAAGCGATAAATGCGAGTGACGCCACGGGTGACTCGTACAATAACTTCGGTGCTTTTTTGTGTCAGCAGGGTAACTATGCTGAATCAGAAAAGATGTTTCTCAAAGCGATTGCTCAACCTCTGTATACTCGCTCGGCGTCCACCTATGAAAATTTAGGTATTTGTAGTCGTAAAGCGGGAAAAATTAGCCAAGCGAAAAAATATTTTGCAATGGCGCTGCAGTACGACTCTAGACGACGTACCTCTCTTATTGAATTGACCGAGATCGATTTAGAAGAGGGTGAGTATGTTGATGCTAGAGAACAGTTATCTCGTTACCATAGGGTAACGGCAGAGTCTGCAACCAGTCTGTCGCTCGGGATTAAAATTGAACAAGGTTTGAATGACGAAAATGCGGTAAGACGATTCGGTATCTTATTGCTGGCAAAGTTTCCGCAGTCGATTCAGGCCAAAGAATATCGGGCTAGTATGCATTAATGAAAAATGAACAGAATCAAGAGCCCAATGTAGATAATGAAAGCCTAGTGGATGAGCCGACGCTCACACTGGGCGTTTTGCTAAAAACAGCCCGAGAAAACAAAGGGCTGTCGGTAGAGGCGGTTGCATCACAATTGCATTTACGTCCTGTTATCATTCAACAGATTGAGGCTGACAATTTACAACAAGTGGGCGCCGCAACTTACGTGCGAGGCTATGTGAAAAACTATGCCCGTACAGTGCAAGCGGATCCATTTATCGTGCAAGCGTGCTTGGATAAGCAGCTTGAGAGCGAAGAAAAACCGTCAATGCAAAGCTTTTCACGCAAAACGACTCGCCAGGCCCGCGACGGTCGCCTGATGGCGCTGACCTATATCATCGTATTTATATTACTTGGCCTGATGGTCTGGTGGTGGTTTCAAAAGTCCTCAATGGACGCTGCGGTCGATTACTCACAGCCTACTGTTGAAGAGGTGGCCGCCTCGGTTGAAGTGGGTCTTCCTAGTCGTACAGAGGCAATACTTGTCGATAACCGCGATTCAGGTGTTGAGCAAACCAGCGCCACTATTATTGATGAGCCATCTGCAAGTGTTACAGCGGGAGGGCAAGACACACTATCTGCGGCTTCAAATGACGCTATTGCTAATGAGTCTACTGCGAATGGCTCTGTGTCCAATGACATCGCATTGCCAGCTACAGCGCAGGCTCAGACGTCAACTAGCGATGACAATAGCGGCATAGGTTCTACTCTCACGCTAAACTTAACCGGTGACTGCTGGATAAAAGTGGCCGATGCCAATGGCAAAGTCTTGGTTAGCGATCTTAGCAAAGCCGGCAGCGAACTTATTCTTAATGGGGCAGAGCCATTTTCGGTAACGTTAGGCGCTCCGCAAGTAGTCAATATCAAACTAAATGGTAAAGCGATTAGTTTGCAGCAGTATCCTAGCGGTAAGGTGGCAAGAATGACATTGCCATTCGCTGGACAATAACCGATCACAGAGCACAAAGACGATGTATAACGAATCTCCTATTATTAGACGCAAATCAAGCCGTATCTATGTTGGCAACGTTCCTATTGGTGACGGCGCACCGATTGCGGTGCAGTCGATGACCAATACACGTACTACCGATGTTGAAGCGACGGTTGCACAAATTAGAGCGTTAGAAAAGGTCGGTGCTGACATTGTTCGCGTATCTGTGCCAACAATGGACGCGGCAGAAGCCTTTAAGCTGATCAAGCAACAAACGAATATCCCGTTAATTGCCGACATTCATTTTGACTACCGTATCGCTCTAAAAGTGGCAGAGTACGGCGTGGACTGCCTGCGTATTAACCCGGGTAATATCGGTAACGAAGAGCGTATTCGCAGTGTCGTTGAATGCGCCCGTGATAAAAATATTCCCATTCGAATTGGTGTGAATGGTGGTTCATTAGAGAAAGATCTAATGGATAAGTATAAAGAGCCAACACCAGAAGCCCTGCTCGAATCAGCAATGCGCCATGTGGATATTCTTGACCGTTTAAACTTCGATCAGTTTAAGGTCAGTGTAAAAGCCTCAGACGTATTTTTAGCGGTTGAGTCTTACCGTTTGTTGGCTAAACAAATCATTCAGCCACTGCACCTCGGTATCACCGAAGCGGGTGGCGCACGCGCGGGTTCAGTCAAGTCAGCGGTTGGTCTTGGTATGTTGCTTGCTGACGGTATTGGTGACACGCTACGTATTTCGCTGGCAGCGGACCCAATCGAAGAGATTAAAGTCGGCTTTGATATTCTTAAATCACTGCGCATTCGTTCACGCGGGATTAACTTTATTGCTTGTCCATCGTGTTCACGCCAAGAGTTTGATGTGATATCAACGGTTAATGAGCTTGAGCAACGTCTTGAAGATATCGTAACGCCAATGGATGTGTCGATTATTGGTTGTGTGGTTAATGGACCCGGTGAAGCCCTAGTGTCAGATATTGGTTTGACCGGTGGCAATCGCATGAGCGGTTATTATGCTGACGGAGTGCGTCAAAAAGAGCGTTTCGACAACAACAATATCGTTGATTCTTTAGAAGCGAAAATTCGTGCTAAAGCGGCGATAGTAGCAGGTCGTATTCCGGCTCAAGATTTAAATAAGTAAGTACAATGTCATCACAAGCCAGCTCTGCGGGCTTGTGATTTTTTATGGGTGAATGCACCTGTTGTACGTTTAGTCTCGAAACGCCTATAATGCGAGGCGTTTTTTAATTTTTATTTAGCAAATTTGACGAGTCGAACAGTGGCAAAACAGATCCAAGCGATTCGCGGAATGAATGACATTCTGCCTACTCAAAGTCCTTTATGGCAAAAACTTGAAACCGTACTACGTGAAACCGTAGGTTCATACGGTTACAGCGAAATTCGTACTCCTATCGTTGAAAGTACAGATCTCTTTAAGCGCTCTATCGGTGAAGTAACTGATATTGTTGAAAAAGAGATGTATACCTTTGAAGATAGAAACGGTGATAGCTTAACGCTACGTCCAGAAGGCACTGCCTCAACCGTTCGCGCGGGTAATGAGCACGGTTTGCTATACAACCAAGAGCAACGTCTTTGGTATATGGGCCCAATGTTCCGCCACGAACGTCCGCAAAAAGGTCGTTATCGTCAATTCCACCAGTTTGGCGTTGAAGTGTATGGCATCCCAACTGCAGATATCGATGCTGAAGTATTGATGCTATCTGCCAAGCTATGGGAAAAACTCGGTATTACCGAGCATGTGACCCTAGAGCTAAACACCTTAGGCGATGTTGAAGAGCGCGCGGCTTACCGTGATGCTTTGATTGCGTTCTTAGAGCAGCATAAAGACGTATTAGACGAAGATAGCCAACGTCGTATGTACAGCAACCCGTTACGTGTTCTGGACTCGAAAAACGCAGATGTACAGGCGCTTTTGGCCGATGCGCCAGTGTTAATGGATTATTTTGGTGAAGACACGCGTTCACATTTTTCACATTTATGTGAACTCTTAGAGGCTGTCGGTATCCAATACACAATCAATCCTCGCCTAGTGCGTGGTTTGGATTATTATAATCGCACTGTTTTTGAGTGGGTGACATCAAGCTTAGGTTCGCAAGGCACTGTATTAGCCGGTGGACGTTACGATGGGCTTGTAGGGCAGCTTGGCGGCAAGCCAACACCTGCGGTAGGTTTTGCAATGGGTCTTGAGCGTATTGTATTACTGCTAGAAACCCTAGAGCTAGACAAAGACATTGGCCCTGCTGTTGATGTATATGTAACAGCAATGGGTGACAATTGCCGAGTTGAGGCGTTTAAAATCGCCCAAGAACTAAGAGCAAACTTGCCTAACGCTAAAGTCATGAGTCACTGTGGTGGCGGTAACTTTAAGAAGCAGATGAAGCGAGCTGATAAGAGCGGTGCCGCAGTAGCATTAGTGATTGGCGAAGATGAACTTGCCAATAACCAGGTTGCAGTGAAACACCTTCGTGAAGATAAAGCACAAGAATTGGTTGCCCGTGACGCATTGGCGACTTATATTGCAGAACTGATTTAAAAGGGGAAGACTAAGTGGATATCTATAGCACAGAAGAGCAACAAGTAGATGCTATCAAACAGTTCTGGAAAGATTACGGTACTTCAGTTGTTGTGGGTGCCGTTGTTGGTTTAGGTGGATTATTCGGTTGGAACTATTATTCTGACCATCAAGTGGCTCAAGCTGAAGCCGCTTCTGAGTCATTCCAAGCATTGAGCACGCAAAATAGCGCGGACGCTGCTATGTTAGTGTCGGCTGAAAACTTTGCTAAAGAGCACGGTCAAAAAGGCTATCAATCACTACTTGAGCTATTAGTGGCCAAGTCAGCAGTTGAAGCCGGCGATCTAGAAAAAGCAGAAACAACGCTAAAGACTGTGATTGCAACCAATGTTGATAGCAGTATTGTACTGCTTGCCACTATGCGTTTAGCGCGAGTACAAGCTGAGCAAGGTCAATATGCGACAGCGATTACCACATTAGATCAAGTTACCGATCCAGCATCGAAGGCTCAAAGAGATGAGCTGAAAGGTGATTTCTTAGTACGCCAAGGTGAAACAGAAAAGGCAAAGGTTGCCTATCAAACTGCGGTAGATAATGGTGGCACTATGACGAGTCCAACATTACAAATGAAGCTTGATAATCTGAACAAGGCATAAGGAATCTGCCCATGAAGTCTTGGTGCAAAACACTGCTCGCATGCGGCATGAGCATAGGTATGTTATCTGCCTGTTCATCTAGCGATGTAGAAGAAGAACCGATTACACCACTTAGCGAAATTGAAGCGAGTGTATTTCCTGAAGTTAGCTGGAGTGCAAACGTTGGGAATGGGGTAGGTGACTATTATTCTCGCCTACGTCCAGCGGCGCGTTATGACAAACTGTTTGTTGCGGACCGTTACGGTAAAGTCGAAGCGTTTGACGAAGTAACGGGTGAGCGTGTTTGGCAAAATGACTTTAGTTCAGCATTTAGAGATAATGCCTTAGCTAAAAACAAAGGCGCACGTCTAGCGGGTGGGGTAACTGCTGCTCGTGACAAGATTTTTGTGGGCGGAGAAAGCGGCCTGTTAGCGGCTTTTGATGCAGCGACAGGCGAAGCCGTTTGGCATGTTATTGCCGGTGGCGAGTTATTATCAGCGCCTACAGTCGGCGAAGACGTTGTTGTGGTAAACACAGGTGCAGGTACGTTAGAAGCGTTCGACGTGGAAGACGGTACTCAGCAATGGGTTTATGAGAATCAATTACCGACCTTGACCCTACGTGGTACAGGTTCAGCTTCATATGACGCCGGTGGATTCTTTGTTGGCACCGCTGATGGTAAAATCGCAGTAGTCATTAAAAATAACGGCCAAGCTGCTTGGGAACAAGCTATCTATACACCGACGGGAGGCAATGAGTTTTCTCGTATGGCCGATATAGATATGAAGCCGTTGTTAGTAGGCGAAAATCTATACGCTGTTAGTTATAATGGCAATTTAGTGTCGATGGAAATGCGAACGGGTCGCGTGGTTTGGTCACGTAGCTATTCAAGTTTCCATGAGCTCGCTTATTCGGGCGCAAGCCTATTTGTGGTCGACGATCACAGCCGCATTTATTCTGTTGATAGACGAAATGGTCTAGAGTTATGGAATAATGCAGAACTTGCTAACCGTAGTTTAACCGCGCCAGTCGTGTTTAAAGATTACGTAGTAGTAGGTGATTTTGAGGGGTATCTTCACTTCCTAAACAAGTCAGACGGTCAAATCGTTGGACGAGTAGAAGTCGATAGCTCTGGTTTATACAGTCAGCCATTGGTGGTTAATGACAACCTATATGTGCAGACTCGTGGTGGACAAGTGGTTCGAGTAACACTTCCGTAAGCCCAAGTCGTTAGAGATGATAAGGCCCCTGGATGTGTATCTGGGGGCTTTTTAGTTATTAGAAATAGAGTAATAGAGGCAATTAAATGATTCCTGTTGTGGCCCTTGTAGGGCGACCAAACGTTGGTAAGTCGACCCTTTTTAACCGACTTACCCGTACCAGAGATGCGCTTGTAGCTGACTTTCCGGGATTAACTCGTGATCGTAAATATGGCCGAGCACATCTTGCAGGTTATGAGTTCATCGTAGTTGATACCGGCGGTATTGACGGCACTGAAGAAGGGATTGAAACTCGCATGGCCGAGCAGTCTCTTGCTGCTATTGAAGAAGCCGATGTGGTGCTCTTTTTGACCGACGCGCGCGCCGGTCTAACTGCAGCCGATCTTGCGATTGCTCAACATTTACGTAGCCGTGAAAAAACAACTTTCGTTGTTGCTAACAAAGTTGATGGTATCGATGCGGATTCAGCTTGTGCAGAGTTCTGGTCACTAGGTCTTGGTGAAGTTTACCAAATGGCTGCGGCTCAAGGTCGTGGCGTAACCAACATGATCGAATATTCGTTAGCACCTTACGCAGAAGCGATGGGTATCGTTAAGCAAGAAGACGGTGATGACGAAGAAGAAGAGCGTGAGTACACTGAAGAGCAAGCGGAGGCAGATCAAAAGCGTCTGCAAGACTTGCCAATCAAGCTTGCGATTATCGGTAAGCCAAACGTAGGTAAATCAACGCTAACTAACCGAATCTTGGGTGAAGAGCGTGTTGTGGTTTATGACGAGCCAGGTACGACTCGTGACAGTATTTACATTCCTATGGAGCGTCAAGGCCGTGAATACGTGCTAATTGACACTGCTGGTGTACGCCGCCGTGCAAAAGTACATGAAACCGTAGAGAAGTTTTCTGTTATTAAAACCCTTAAAGCGGTTGAAGACAGTAACGTCGTGCTATTGGTTATTGATGCCCGCGAAGGTATTGCCGAGCAAGATTTAGGTCTATTAGGTTTCGTGTTAAACGCAGGCCGTGCATTGGTGATTGCCGTCAACAAGTGGGACGGAATCGACCAGAATGTTAAAGACCACGTGAAGAAAGAACTTGATCGCCGTTTAGGCTTTATCGATTTCGCTCGCATTCACTTTATCTCTGCACTTCACGGAACCGGTGTTGGACATCTGTTTGAGTCAATCGAAGAAGCGTATGACAGTGCAACGCGCCGCGTAAGTACGTCAATGCTGACGCGTATCATGCAGATGTCACAAGACGATCACCAGCCACCATTGGTTAACGGCCGCCGCGTTAAGCTCAAATACGCTCACGCCGGTGGTTACAACCCTCCAATCGTGGTTGTACACGGTAATCAGGTTAAGAAGCTTCCAGACTCTTACAAGCGTTATATGATGAACTACTTCCGTCGTTCATTAAAAGTGATTGGTACACCAATCCAGTTACGCTTCCAAGAAGGTGGCAACCCGTTTGAGGGCCTGAACACCAAGAAGCTAACCGTGAGCCAAGAGCGTCGTCGTAAGCGTATGGTGGGTCATATTCGCGATAAGAATAAAGATTAGACTCTCTGTTTGTAGAGAGTTTGCCGATTAGCAAGGCTTAGGTTTTGCTAGTCAGTAAAATAGTCCAAAATGACTTTTAAAAGGAACCTCAGGGTTCCTTTTTTGTTTGCCCAGCAAAGCTGGCAAACCCGACAGCTTGAAAGAAAGCAGTATCACCCTGACTAAGGGGAAGATGATCCGAATGGCAAGGGCGTTACTGGCTAACGGTAGGGTCTGACAGATATATTGCTCCTGCAATATCTGCATTTCCATCATCCATGATGGTCAAGGAAGCCATAGGAAGTAAGGTGTACACAACTAACCGTAACCTGTTTCGGCGGTATAGGTGGGTAAGCGTCCGAAATAGCGCGAAGCCCACTCTTTATGATAAGAAAGTTAGTCAGACCTAAATTGTTAGTGAGGGTGACTGATGTTATTGAAAATAGTCTTACAGGGAGTCAGTGTAATAACTGGGGAAGCCTGGCATCAGTTCCAGCGTTGGGTTGGAGGCATTATTTCAAGAGGTGACTCAAGGATAGTGTTGGTGTGAGGTGGCAGATGAACCCGTAGTAGTGAGTAAGGCTAGGCCTTTGGCAAATATATTGCTCCTGCAATATTTGCATTTCCGCCATATATGGACCCATCCAGTTTGCAAGATGTTTGATATCAATTTTGAGAAGAGTTCATTGCACCCATATATTCGGCC